>JBEDKY010000221.1:0-15397 GCA_041171905.1 Pseudomonadota bacterium | reverse complement strand
TCATCACTCTCTTCATTCAAAGAACGACGAAACTTGTTAGCGACGCATTTGTCGTGACACTGATCGGCTCTTCAACAGTCGTCGTCGAAAGACAGGATAACGGCCACCGAAACGAAATCCGCCTTACCAGTGAACGGTCGCCAGCGAGGATTGCCGCCGTGAGAATTTTACTTCGACATTCCCTGACCATCGTCAGCTTGCTTTGCCTGACCTCTCGACCCGCATTGGGAAATCAGACACCCCAGATCACACAACCTCAGGACACTCCGGATTGCAGTCAATTTTCGAAGCAAGCCCTGCCGCGCATTGCCTGCGAAGACCCCACGGCAGCTCGTTTTCTGACCCGCATCCGGGGTGCGCTCAAAGGCTTGGACAAAGTCATTTCCCCCGGCGCAAAACCAGCTCTTGCTGCGCATCAGAACCGCTGGGAGGTGTATGCTGATTCATGGCTGTCGACTCTTCCAGACAAACCAAATTCCATGCGCTGTTCTTCTCCGCGGGCACTCTTGTTTCAACGCATGGACGCTCTGGAAAAAGCAATTCTCTCGATCCGCGAATCCCGTCCCAAATCGATCGACGTTTGCTATGACAATGGGGCCTGTCTTGAACCTGGCTCGGTGAACACCGAGATGATCTGCGAGACAATTTATTTGGGTATGGAAAATGTCCCGGCCAATGCCGAACCCATTGTTGTCAAGCTGCTGGGTCAATGGACTGCAGAAGGCCGCCCCTTTGAAACGAGAATCATCAAATCGATGGGCGCCAAGGAGCCCTGTGAAACTGTCTCGGAATCCTCACTCGTCGAGTACCTGCGCGGCGGATACGTGACCATTCGATATCGCCAAGGCGACACGTGCAACCCGCAGGGTGGAAGTGAACAACTCAACACCTTTGATCTCCGTTCGGGCCGTACGTTGCAGATCCAGGATTTTGCGGTCAGTCCGCAGGCACTCCTGACCCTGCTCCGCCAACGGAAGGAAGCCGATGTTCTGCAAGCGTTGCTGCGTAAACAATTGCTCGGTGACGACAGTCGACCACACATTGAACCGACAGAATGCGCACAACTCCCGTTTGCAACGTTCAATGAGTTGGCAATCCATGTGACGGGTGATGGCCTGAGAGTCAATCGTCTGTTCAAAAAACCACCGCGCGAACTGGCTTCATGCCAATTCAAGGTCGAGGAAGGAATCTCACCTTCGACCATGGCACAGTTGCTCAGAGGCAAAAAAACGAGCCCTGCCAGCGGAATGCTGCGTTACGTGAAGTAGAGAGGTATTCAACGCCGGTGCGGTTCAGCGCTTCACAGGTTTACCGTCGGTTGTATCCTTGCGGGTGACTCTCAATTTTACATTGTAATGACAAGAATGTGAATCGATGTTTGCATCTTCCAGGATGAACTGAATATTCAAAATTTCACACTTCGAAAAATACGAACTCTGACAAAATCCGCGGAATTCACCTTCGCGGAAGGCTTCCGTCTGATTGATCAACGCTCTTTCGGCATGTCCGCGAATCTGCTGGTTGTTCAACGTACCGCATTTGCGGTCTCCAGCTTCATGGCGAAAATTCAGCGAGAGTTCAAACTGTTCGCCCGGACAAATCGTTTTTCGCGCCTCCTGCCAAGTTGATGCTGGAACCTGGTGTTCTGTGTTCGAACCAGCACATTTGTACTTGACGTCTTTTCCAAAGCCAAACCAATCACGCTGAACACTGGTGGCCTGATCTGCTCCCGCAACGGCGCTGGATGAGTCGCCAAAATTTCTTTGCTTACAGGACGACGAAAACACAGCGAGACCGGCAAACGAAAGCAGTACAACAATTCTCATGGTTCCTCCATCAACAAACAACCGGCATGCATGAAGAATCGGACAAAAACAAAGGAACATAAGAAAAAATAGGGTAGCTCCACAAAATCAACGAACAATCGAAGCGGCTGCTTCCACACCTGATTTGAACGCATCTTCATGAAATCCATGACCGAAATAGCTTCCACAAAACGCAGTTTTTCCGTTATTCAGGCCGTTCAAAAGACGCTGAGAGGCAACACTCCGTTGATCAAAAACTGGATGATGATATCGGAATGAGGAATAAATCAAACCCTGATTTATCCCTTGTTCTCCCAGACTCAAAATCACAGGCGTTTCAACCGGAAGATTCTGTAACCGATTCAAATAGTATGAAATTCGATATTCATTGTTGATACGCAACATATTCCAGCTCGCCCAGTACTTCCGATTTCTGTGCAGCACAGAAGCGTCACGATGGAGTGTGACGGGTTGACATCGATACTTCCAGACACTCAATGCATTTTTCTCGGCATCTGTCGGAGAATCGAGCAGTGCCAAAGCAGTGTCAGCGTGAGTCGCAATAACGACCCGATCATACAGAGCAACATCATCCATCTCGCCGATGAGCTGACAATGTTCTGCAGTTCTTATGATCCTTTTCACGGTGTTAGCCAGGCGAATTTTTCCACGGAAACTTTTTGTGAAAGCGTCCAGATAAATTTGACTGGAACCCACAAACGTATTCCATTTGCGGTCACTTTTCCCCTCGAGGAGCGAATGATTGCCAAAATAATTTAGAATACTGGCGACAGGATGATTCTCGACATCTGCAACAGGCAAAGACCAGATGGCCGCCATCAACGGATAGGCAAAGTTCCTGCAAAAAGGTTCACCGTAACGAGATAGATAATCGCTGACCGAACATTCCCAAAGAGCAGAACGATCGCTCAGGTTTTTGTAGTCACTGGCTGCACGCCGTCGGAAACGCAGAAGATCGATAAATATCGACAAAAAATCCAGCCTGAAAAAATGCCCAAGAGATGCCTTGAGAGGCTGTTGCGGCAGACCGAGCGAATAACAGAGGTCGTCGGAATAAAAGCAACTCGACATTTCGGCAGGCATTATTTTTTCTGCAACACCAAGTTCTTCCAGAAAAGCACAAAACAAGGGATATGTGCGCATGTTGAAAATCAAAAACGCAGTGTCAACTGTCAGAAGACGATTCTCGACCCGGATTGTTTCGGAGTGAGCATGACCACCCAACGTTTCGGAAGCTTCAAAAAGTGTGACGTCATGCTTTTCAGACAGTTTATGCGCTGCGGCGATACCAGCAATTCCACCACCGACCACTGCAACTTTCAACTGAACCTACATTCAGGCTGAACACGCCCGATGGGTGTCAAGATAAGCTGGAGCAATTGCCAGCGTCTTGCCCTGAAACCTGCCGCAAAAGACAACAAGTAAAACTCCCACATCCGCTTGAATTCCTCTGAGTAACGGCTTTTCAGATCAGGCCAGCTGCGCTGAAAACGATTGTTCCATTCCATCAGTGTGAGTGCATAGTCAGGTCCAAAATTGTGCACATCCTCGAGTACAAAGCGATGTTCAATCGACTCACCCAGCTGAGAAACTGAGGGAAGATGCCCATTCGGAAAAATGTAACGGTCAACCCACGGATCGGCGATAAAAGTTGAATGATTGTGACCGACTGTGTGGATGAGCGCGTACCCATCGGAGGACAATGCCGACCGAACCACCGACATGAACGTTCCGAGATTTTTGAAACCAACAGCCTCAAGCATGCCAACCGACACAACCCGGTCAAATGTTCCTTTGATATTGCGATAATCATCCAGCACGAATTCAACAGGTAGACCGCTGCACAGCGTGCGACCGTGTGCTGTCTGCATCTCGGACAGCGAATAACCAACGCAGCTCACTCCGCGGGTCTCAGCAGCGTATTTCATCAACGAACCAAATCCGCAGCCGATGTCCAGAAGCTTCATTCCAGGCTGCAGACCCAGCTTGTTGCAAATGAGTTCGAGTTTGTTGACTTGAGCCTGTTCCAACGTGTCGGCATTTTTCCAGTACGCGCAGGTGTAGACCATGCGCTCGTCGAGCATGTGCTTGAACAGTTCAAGATCCAAATCATAATGCTGCCGGCAAACAATCGAGGCTCGATGGCGCGATTGCAAATTCGTGACCCGCGAAAGAAATTCCCTGAAAAGCACATTCGGCATCGGCTTCCTGTGAGACAGTTCCGAGCGCAAAAGTCGTTCAATGAAAAGGTCGAGGCGTCGGACTGACCAATCGCCCTTCATATAGGTCTCGCCCAAACCAAGGCTCTGTTTGAGCAAAACTTCGGAGTAAAATCGGTCTTTGTGAACTTGAATATCCCAGTCTTCTGAACCGTTCAGTGTGATACCGGCCTGCGACAATGCCTGTTCCACCATGGGCCGGAAACCAGCACCACTCTTCAGGAATGTGGCTTCGAATCCCAAACTCACTACATCGAAGAGACCTGCTCCAACGGCTCTTCCCGCCATAATGCAGACTTCCTTTCCACGAGTTCTCGCCGCTTTTGAACTTGAGGGTCCATGATAGCGAAGAACAACGGAGGGATCAAACTGACAAGTGTCATGGTTGGCAGTCCCAGTGGAATGTAATCTCCAAGGTGACTCAGTTTGAGCTCATAATGTGAGGCACATTGATCGGCGTGATGATGCGCATGTTTTCCAGTATTGAAGACAAACCAGTTGGTCGCTTTGTTGTTCGACTCCCAGGAATGAAGTCCACTGATTTTCTCCAGTCGGCCGTTGGCATCCTTTCTTCTCACGAGTCCATAGTGCGACATGTAGTTGATGGCCTCAATCTGTGACCAGGCCACAATTGAAATCAAAATTTGAACCAATCCCGCTTGAAGCCCCCACAGAGCAACAATCGAAACAAACAATGCCACCTGAAGAAGTGCATAGACAAGGGGACGGTTGAGAAGACTTATCACAGACTTTTTTCTGCGTTTTAGAATTTCACACTCAAGCTTCCATGCGCCCAGATAGCCGTGAACGACAGCGCGATACCAGAATCTATAATATGACTCGCCACTGCGCGCGGTGCTCCAATCGGATTCAGTTCCGACGAAGCGGTGATGACCATACAAATGAGACACCTCGAAGTGGGCATAATTCATGACACCGTAGGTCATCAGGCCCAGGAACTTTTCAAATTTTTTTCGGCTGTGAAGAAATTCATGACCTGAAAGGCCACCAATGGATCCGGCCTGCACACCCAAAGATAGAATTCCGCCCAGCAGTTCCAAGCCGATGGGGTTTTTGGAGAGCAGAAACAGTGAGACAAAAAAAGAAATCAAATGAAGTAAAACAAAGACCTGCAAGCCATAGCGGTCAGTCAATGAAAGCTCAGGAGCATTCTGAGGGCTGCGCTCGTCTTCAGGACGTGCACTGATACCCGCGCCCGAGACCCACAGAATCAGTTCTGCCGCGAAGTAGCTTCCAAATATAAAGGCAAAACCTGTATAATTCCACACACCGCCAACATAAATTCCGCTCAATGTAAAGACCGGCAAAACCAGGGAAGCCGCCCGCATGCAAGAGCTCAAAACTCGATCCACTGTTTTCATCGCACTCCCCGCTCCTTCAATTCATGTATTTCGGATTCGCGCAGCTTATTGAACAATGCCTGAAGAGATGCACAGAGCCCTTGCGATTGGTACGGAAGGTTCAATTGAGTCGCAAACGACTTCACATGAATCGAAGCTCTTGCAAGGTGATGGCTGGGCATTCTTGGGAAGAGATGATGTTCGACATGACAATTCAAACCACCCATGAGCCATCCTAAAAACCGATTTTCGGGGCAAACATTCTGGGTCGATAAAAAAACCCGACTGAGCCAGGACGCCTGTGTCGTCCAAATGGGCATATGAAAATGATTCAAACTTGCAGACAAACCCAAAACAAATCCTGCGACCAGGGGAGGAATCAACAACAGCGGCAGGCGGTCGAAAAAAACAATACCAAACAGACACCATCGACCCAGAGTCAACATCAAACGAAGATATTTTCGGTTCACAAAAAGAAGGCGGGTGCAGTTCAACGTCATGATCGGCCACGTCAACGGCAAAACAATCAACAGCCAAATCATTGGACGTACACGAGCCATCCATTGCGGCTCCCGTTCCCGCTGAACGGCATGCCAGGTGACTGGACCTGTCTGCAATGCGGGGTCTTTATGGATGAGATTGGCTTGTCTGTGGTGTTGGCGATGAATCTCAAAATGATATTCCACCTGGGGCATTCCAAGAAAAATCTGACCCAAGACCTCGCAGGAAAATTTTGAAAAAGTTTCTGACTTGAAGAAAGAATGATGTCCGGCATCATGGATCCACCAGACCATGTGAATGCAGGCAACGATTTGAACCGCCAACGCGAGCAACGGAAATTGCGGATAGGCGAAGTAACACCAGACAAAAGCCAGAATGCAGACAAGCGGCTCGAGAATCAAACGCCTCGACGACACTTCAAAAAGACCTTCGCGTTCCAAAACCAGCCGCAGTTGGTTCAAACTCCGATGATCGAGACGTTCGGATGGACTTTTTACTCCGTTGGCTGTCGACGATGCAGACGCAACATCTCCGTGTGTTGTATTGATTTGTCTGTAATTCGAAACTTCGAATAACATACGTACGACTCCAAATGAACGACCCATCCGAAGCACACCAAGCAAGTCCGATACCAATCGCAGCCATTCAGGAAGTAGCCGGATTGATGCGTTTTTTTGATTATAAAATAATTCGTTGGGCTGACGTTCGATGGAACTGTCGAATGTTTAAACAGTCGACCTAACGAAAAAAAGCACCCACTGAAGGGCGCAATCGAAGCTCTTTGAGGCACTAGAGGTTAGCAAAAAAACTCAGGACTCAGCCGACACATGCCGCGTGAGCGACCCGAAGCCGACGTCCGTCAGCCCGTCCGATCAACGACGGCGATCGAGCTCTTCGATTTGAGTTCGCTTTTCGCCCGTCAGCGAATTTTCGAACGAGACCCTGTAACGATAAAAAACCTCTGGAACACAAGGAAAACGGGGATCGCAGTGGTGCGATGAATCTCTTGTGCCAACATATTCAATGCCCGTCTGAATCCATTGGGCTTCAGAAAACAGCTTCGAGGTTTCAACATCTCCGTAGCCCCAAGAAGCGAATGGATACTTGCCCACAATATAGAGTGTCAAAGCGATCAATGGGTTGTCGTTCCTTTCGATTGAAGGACTCCGCTGTTCCAAAGCAAGCAGTAGACGGCCTTCGGGATAGGCAGACATAGGGGTCGCTGAAATATCTGCTTCAAAAATATCATCGTGGTTCGCTATGCGCTGAAAGACAACCGAGTCACCATGGCTCGACTTCACAACAACCTGCGGCTTGCCCTGAGCATCGTCGGTCAGCTCGACTGACTTGACGGATTGAGCCAGATCCATGAATGCCGCATGGCCAGCGAAAATAGCCGCTGGCATGTCTGCGCGTGGCGGTTTCAATCGCGAAAGATTGGCTTCGCGCATTGAATATTCTTGGGCTGAAGCAAATGTTGAAAAACTCAGCAGAGCTGCGGTCAGGAATCGAAGTTTCATAAAGTTTCCTTTTCTTTTACATACCGGCTAATATGCATTATTTATCTGCGCGTCAATGACACCAAATCGCCCAGTTCCCGAGAATCGGGTTCTGACATCACCTCAGTAGACGGAAAAAGGGATTGAGACACTCCCGTACGAAGATGCAAATGTCTGGATTGAAAAAGTGATGGGACCAGAATCGACCATTTTTGTTTGAGGAAATCCATGCGAAAAACTCATTTCTTTACCAAGAAAAGTTGATTTACCTCGCTTTTGCAGCTCACCTTTCATTCCGTAGCCTGATGTCACCCATCAGCAATAGAGACCAAGCTAAAGATTCAAAGCGCAAAGTTGAGGTAACACTCAAAGCTGCACTTTGCCCTCGTTTCAAGATCTAATATTGAAATTCGATTCCTTTGACAGGCGCATATTCTTGGGAAAAATGTTTTTCCATTCGACCACAATCCAATTCTCCAGAACTATCAACTAAGTTTCTATGGAACGAAAATTCTCCGCCGCCTTGCCCCTGAAAAGAAGTGATGATGTTTCCATTTTTTCGACTTCGGATTGTGCCCTGAATAAGAGGCGTATGAACCATGATAACGTAAGCTCTCGTTAAAGGTGTCGCATCAGAAATCATTGCTTGTTGATGACCATCAGCAAGCGAATAATGAGCACGAATTTCATAATCATTCGTCAGACCAACAACCTCAACTGTATTTGGAACACACTGCCGAGCAGAACTATCATAAGTCCAATCTTTTAAGTTCCATCGGAGCTGATTCTCTTTGGCGAACAGACGCAGGCGTTTTGTGACTCCAGAATCATCAAAGCGAACATCGAGCCAATCCATATCGCGCGATTTATGATAACTTTGCCATGCCCACTGAACTTTTGATTTTTCGTCAGATAGCACTGAAAATGCCCATCCATCAACAGCAAAATTCCAACGGCCCCAGGCATTTTCACGATAACCATGACCTGAAATAGAAAGTTCTTCACCTGTTCTACGATTCACAAGAGTGCCTTCAACGTGTGTGCGTGGCCACTGCATATGAACCGTCCAGTTCTCACCCGGCAGATAGCCGACATCCCGACCAGACAGCGGTCCAAAGGGCTGATTGGATTCATCTGAGTTTGAATCAATCCAATCGGGCGTTACATTTAAATCCCAAGCAAAATCATTCGTTCGTCCTTCAAGCCGAAGCAAACCCTCATTGGCGCTGATTCGTCTTTGTTCGGTCAGTTTTGCAAACAAAGAGGCGTCTTCGTCCTGCGCGCTGAAGTCTTTCGTTAAATGACTCGCAGAAAAACCTTTCGAATACCGGTGGTAGTTTGAAATTCTCGAATCACCAGCCCAGCGACCACCAATAGCGACACTTGCGCCCGATGGCATGAGAGACACAGGGAGCATCCAACGATCGTTGTCCGTTGAATTTGATGTCTTACCCAAGTGACCACGCGGATCCGCAAGCACGTAGCCAATTGAACCTGTAAATTTATTTTCCTTGTCATGGATCATAAAATACTGCCATTCGAAGGTAATTCCGTCCAACTGACTCGGCGTTAGGAATGCATCACCCAACACATTCCAACCACTCTGAATGGGCTGGGCGAATTGAGCTTTGGCTGCGGATACAGAAACAAAAACTAGAATCAGCAAAACCAAAAACACAGTTTTGAAATGCATTTTATTTATTTCCTCGTGACTTCCTGTCGAATCATTGTTCTTGTACTGTGGATACAGGGTCTTCTCGGAAAGGTCAAAAACCAGCAACGGGAAGCACACCAATTCGAGTGTTAACAATACTCGAAAAAATATATTCAATCTTTATTCAAAGCTCACTGCACATTTGCAAGTTGCGACCGAAATTGAAAAAGGCTCTTCGGGTCTGGTTTTCTACATACAAATATTCGCCAGCGCAGCACATTTAAACATACAAATTCACGTCATTACACTTGATGGTCTCTATGAAAGGAACTCAACCCGCCGTTTGAAATTATACGTTGCTCAGTTGCCGACCATTGCTCTCGAATGAATCATATTTTGATGATATTAAATAAACGACCTTAGAATGCATAAAAGAAACAATACTAAAAACACCCTGCAGGTTAGCAATGCTATCGCGAAGGAACTCGTATCGATTCAGTCCTGCATTCATTCGCAGATTCCGGGACGCATTCTTCGCGCCGCAGCTCCTCCATCTCACGCGAAAGTGCAAGTTCCACCGACTCGCGTGGTGATTTGTACAGGGCGAGGCCGCCAAACACAGTCCAGTGACGGCTCTTGTCGTTGCCATCCTTCTTGTTGCCAGGGAGCAGAAAGTTTTCGAGAGTCACAGAAGAGGGAAGGCGATTGCAAGGAATGGACTCGACCCAAGAAAATGGAATTCGAAGTGCCTTTTCCATCAAAACCAATCGACGCAGGTTTGTCGCCGTTTTGAATCCGCATGGCCTCTCGGAAAAGCAGCGCCATGGCGAGATTGTGATTTTCCAAAAGCACGTCGGTTCCTTTTCGGGATGTGTTGGCAATGGCTCTCAGATATCGCTGATCATGCTGTGCAAAGGCAATCCGCCTGCGAAAGTCTGTGCGATTTGCGGTCGATTTTAGCACTGCCATTTCGCCCGTTCGAAATAGTTTTCCAAGCGTCCAAAGTTCCGCAGCGATTTCATTTCTTGAACGGGTGTAACAATCCCCATGGTCGATCGTGCGGACTGGCTCACTTGATTCAGGCTGTTGTCTATCTTTGCGCTGGTCATGGTTTCATGACCTTCTATCATCCGCTCCAGAATCGTCCGAAGATTGTCTCGCAGTTTCCATGCCTGCATTGCCTCTTTGAGAGCTTCAGTGAGAAAGAGAGTTTCGGCGTTGTCAGAGAGTTCAATCAGTTTGAGCAGCAGTGCGTTCCATTCTCTTCGATCGAAAAGCTCGCGGCACTGCCGACTTCGCAATTGCAGATAGGATGCCTCTTCGGGAGTCATGCTTGAATTGCGCTTTTTCCAGGAAGAGTGAAAACAATAGGTTTCAGAGAATATGTCGCGAAAAATCCGCCGTTCGTAGGTTAAAGCAGAGTGAAGTTTTGCCAATGACAGAAGGTATGACAATGGAAAGTCGCCGTCCGCCGTAAATTGCAGAAATCAGATGGGTCGAGAGAGATACTCCTCCCGAGAGATGTTTCTGAAAAACTCGCGTGGACGCGGGAAGCTTTTCCCAGCCGCTCTCGCCTCTGCAAGTGCAACATAGGGGTCTCCAGACCGGTGAAGCGAATGAAGGAAATGAAGGAAATGAATGTCCTCTTCGTCGACGCTGCCATCAAAGTATACGTCTAGAATCCAAACTTGCTTTCTATTCCCAAGGAAGAAGTTTGAAAGGAGAGACTTAAGTCTCTCTTCGTCAGATTGAGACCATGTGCTATCGCCATCAAGGTCGCCCAGAATGATAAGCAAGGAGTGATGGTTGATTCGATTCACAGGTAACGTGTTGTAGGTAACGGCGGCGGCAGTTATCGCAATCAGGGTGGCCGTCACGAGCCATTTAATCCAATTCTTCATCGGGTGGACTTTCTACAAAGATGATAAGACTGGCTGCGAGAATAGAATGATTCGAGTGAGCTTCACATTCCCGCAATGGCAAGGGCAAGCAGCGTAGCATTATAATGGTGGTTAGCGTCTAAGCGAAATTAAGCTGCGTCTAAGCGAAATTAAGCTCTTTGCGCATCGAACCCTCCCGTAAAATCCACCCCTGTCAGCCTTCACAACCCCACCTTTGCGTCAGCCGTCTTCTGACCTTGTGCTCGATTTTGCCTTTTGGAAGTGCAACCCGCCCAAATCTCCACCCATCCCGAGGTACATGGGTCAAAAACGGCAAACACCCGCCATCCTCGGCCAGTATCGATAACTGAACCAAGCGGGGGTGTATTAAGTTTTTTCGGATGTGGAAGGGGCCTTCGTTAGTCCGGCCACCCGTAGTCGACATCTGCTCCCGCCCAATCGTAGCTATTGTCGAAATCAAGCAACTGCCGGGAACGGGCTGGTGCAATCGGAGGCGCCCGCACGGGGAGACCCAATGCGCGCAGCGTTGTTGTGATGGTGGGCTGGTCAAACACGACGGCCATGAGCTTCCTGCGCCCGCCGCATTTACCACACTTGAGCACGTCGATTTTGAATGTCCGTTTGAGAAGCTGAGCCCAAGAGATGTGTTTTCGTTTGTCTGGTAAATATCTCCGGTGCGGTGAGCGGCTTGCAAGAATTCCATAATAGCGTGTGGTGTGGAATTTCGGAAAGATAAAAATGCAAGCGTCAAATCAATTTGCCTATGGAATTCAGAATTTGAAGTTCTATCTCTTTTGCATTTTCGTCAAAGCGAAATTAAGCTCTTTCCGCTGACGGTGGTCGGTATCTTTAAACGACTGGCACTCTGTGCCGTGCTGATTTCGTTTATTTTCGTCCATTCACAATCGCTGAGAAAAGAAGGCCCCGCATTCCGGGAAAAGTATTTTATGCGTTGCTCGTTTTTCTTGCCGCGATTGCTTTGGTGTTGAGTGTGCGCTCACAGTCACAAGCACAGCGAGCTTATGGAAGGACATTTGCTCGGTGGAACTCAGGAGAACTGTCGAAGAATTTCATTTTCGTGACCGACTCTACTCTGGACATCAACAGGTTTTACTTTAAGGAGAGAGATTTCAGCCCGCGCAAAATCTTAAGCGAAGATTTTTTGCGTCTGCTTGTGGACAGTGATGTCCATCCTCCTTCTGATGAATTGGGGCAATCAAGTATGAACCTCAAGATCGTCGAACTGCTCAAACGGGTTCGTCAGCTACGTTATTGATCCGCCTCACCACTCGAACGCCGTCTTCTCGAGTTCTCAGAGAAAGTACAACGCCGCAAGCGGCTGTACGTGTTTCTGAGACGCCTTGAAACTACCTATGCCCAATCAACAGAAAAAATCTGATGACTGAATTTTCGTTCGAAGCTTCTGAAGATCTTGCCGCTCGTAATCCCGCTTCCTTCGAAACATTGACCTGAATTTAAACAAATTTTTACTGCTGAAAAATGTCTTGAGCAGCGCAGTTCTGAGCACCAAATCGTGAACCGGTCTATCGAACGTGCGTATGTCGTTGCCCCCGAGCAACAGAACGAATCGCAATCCAGTATTTTTCAGTCCATCGCGGAAAGCCAAAACCAAAATCTCAACACCAGAGCCGACTGGATCATTGCTCTGACCACGTCGGCCGGGGCATCACCCCAGAGATTATCGACAACACCTCGTCACGAGTCTTTTTTTCAAGTATCGAATTCAGGGGATTACTCCAGAGTGGCAATTGAGCTGTTCCAAGATTTTTATCACGCAGCACCTTTCGCGTAAATTCATAGACTGCCAACATCATCGCTCGTCGATTCGAACGGTATTCGATATTGAGTTCCTGTGAGTCATGACCACCCATTTTGGCTGGCTGTGCGAATAGAAAGTTGACAGGTAAAACGCCTTTTCTTGCTTTTGCTTCTCGCCAGTCTTCAAAAATGGCTTCAATTGATGACAAAGAACTGTCGATTTTGTTCCTTGTCTCAGGGGGCATCTCTACTGTTTGGCTCGGTTTGGAATCACCAGAGAGCAGTGCGCCGAGATCTGCAGTCGGATTTCTAATCTGCTGTGCAATGAGACCCCGCAACGGAAAATCCATATAAAGACCAGTAAAAATCATTTTTGCAAAACTATTAACGGCGACACCATCCGAAGTGTAGAAGTAGATATCCACATTCTGTGGGGAACACTCTTTGAAACGCGCCAGTGTGCCAATCGGCAACTTTTCGAGCCATCCGCCAAACCCGATGAATTGCTCCTCAGCTGAGTGCCATTTGAAGCGATTGCGGGTTGCTGTGTCAACTGTCAGAGGAGTTCGTTCAAAAGCCGAAACTTCACCTGTGGTGGCTGCGAGTGCTGGGCCGAGCGGGAGAGTGGTTGCAGCCAGGCGTTCAGAGGGAATGACAGGCAGCTTGCTCTTGTCCTTGGGCTGGAGCGGATTATTTTCAGGCTTGAGCAGTACACTTGCGTTTCTTTTCAAATCTCTAGAGTTGCTCACATAAAATTGGTAGAGACTTTCGACCCCTTTGTGCTCCTTCCAACCGTCCGCCGTCTTTGATGCACGGCGTGCAGTAGTGTGTATGACTACGTTTGATGGAATCTCAATCTTTTTACCTTTGCGAGAGTCAATTCCATTAGCCGCATGAAAAACGCGTTTCGGGTCAGCAAGTAGAACGTCGCCAGACATTGCCGCTGCCAATGAGTCAAAGCTCTCTATCGAACGGGTTGCTTGAATAAAATTTCTAAAAATCAAACGGCGTGTCTCTGGTTTGTTCAGGCTGAGCAATTCATAGTTGCCTTCGATGAATTCATTCCAAGTTTCTTGAGCCACTTTATGGTTCGAAAGAGGGTCTTCATACCTTGCTTTATACAGCCTAAACAAACGGTCTTGAATTTCGACGAGATGATCACTTTTTGCAGACAAAAGCACTTTACGGGGCGTGAACAGAGCGTCTGCGATTTGATCGGGTTTGACGCGTATCGCACCCGTTGATTGACTCCACAGAGCAGCTATTTTGAGTTCACGCTGAATAAGGCTTTTTTCTCTTAAAACAACCTCAAAGTCCGCTGTCCGGAAAAAATCGACAACTAAGGTTGCCTGTCCTACAACCGACTCTGCATGGACCAAAGCGTCTTTTAACGCCCCGTTGATAAAACCTTGCGCCGAACTTGAAAAGAAACCATCCAGAGCGTCAAGCATCTTTAGTGGATTTGTAAAAAGCGGCAGAAAAAGAAACGATTCGATGACCGAGCTGCTAGATGCCAGAATCGTGGCTGCTTTTTGTGGTGCGAATGTTCCGTCTGAACCACGGAGAGAAGGATTTTCGACCAGCGCTCTGGCAACGCTCGCAATAATCGCGCCGCTCGAGCCGCCCGATGCAAATACGGGTTCGTAATTGTTCTCGAGAATTGAAATGAGCGCGCCCACGTGCGCTGAATAATAGACACCATTCCCTTGAAAACTCACACAAGCAGTTTTCTTTCGGCTATTCAAGGAACCCTGAGTTGCTTGAGTCTCAACTGTCGACGTTTTCTTGCAGCCGACCGAGAAAACAAGAAGACCAGCAAGTCCCAAAAAAACGGAGATTTTCAGAACGGAGGAGGAAGTTTTTTTAAAATGTCTCAAAGAAACAGGTTTAAGTTCGAAGTTCATCGCCCCCCCCTTAATGTTCAAGTACTCAAAATTTTCGGCTCTGCGGGCTCTCGCGAGGCCATCGGAACTTTGAGCAAAAAACTTGAGATATTAGTTCTATCGACTGCCCAACTGTGCATAGGCGAAATTAAGCTTTTGGCGCATCGAACCCTCCCGTAATATCCACCCCCTGTCAGCCTTCACAACCCCACCTTTGCGTCTGGCGGTGTCCGTACTTTTCCCTGGTTTTGTCTTTTTGAAGTGCCGCCCAGATTCCCGTTCAATCTCAGATGAAGGGGGTGAAAACGGCAAACACCCGCCGTCCTCGGTGGAGTGATTCCCTTTTTAGGTAAACTATGTTAGCCTTATGAAAAGGGGTTCTCTCTATGGGTAGAAAGTCACAATTTAGCGAAGAGTTCAAGATAAACGCGGTTGCAACATTGCTTGAGTCAGACAAGTCGACTTTGGCTGTGGCGCAATCTTTGGGTGTCGGCCTCTCCACCCTCGAACGATGGAAGGCAATGTACGCTGACACCGTCAGAAAACCAAGAGGACAGAACGTCAAAGCTGATGACAAGAATCACAAAGAGAATTTGCAGCTCAGAAAACGAATCAGACAGCTGGAAATGGAAAATTTAATACTAAAAAAAGCTGCTGTGTCCTCAATGAGTCAATGCAACACCTCAGATAAAACCTCTGCAGGAGTTTTATAGCCAAGTGTTTTTCTGGGACGACTATTTAACTCCTGGCAGATCTTATTGAGTTCCGCTTGTG
>JBEDKY010000220.1:0-5634 GCA_041171905.1 Pseudomonadota bacterium | reverse complement strand
CGTAGATTCCGCCAACACCTGCTTCGAATCCCCAGACTCCAGCAGACTGGTAGAGAAAATTGAGACCCACGTTCGAGCCGGCTGGGTTGTTGTGGCCAATCATCATGCCCCAATCACCGGCAGTCGCGCCGGACGAGAGAGAAGCAATAACAGCCAGACCTCCGAGTGACAGGTGTTTAAATCGTTTCATTGAGTTCATCTCGGCTCCCAAATTTATCCGGCACGCAGTGTCGGTGTGGTGTGCTGGTCGCGGAATATTGCCATGACATTGAGAAATGCCTCCGGCAGGCGGCGCAATAATTCCTGCTTCAAAGGGTTCGGTACCCCGAAGAACGCCTCGGCAACGGCACCCGAAAGACACGCAAGTGTGTCCGATTGACCACCGAGCGAAACCGCATTGCGGATGGCGTCCTCTGTTGTACGCGCTGAAAAGGCGCAGCTGAATATCAACGGCATGACAACCGGTGCTGCAGATTCAGGTACAACTGAGGCGCGAACGTCATCGGGATTGAAATCTATCGCATAGCCGTAATGCTCGGACAGCAGCATTTTGCATTCGCCAACAGATGCGCCATTGCGACCGAGATAAATGATGTGTGCCACTGAGCGTGCAGCCTTGATGGCCTCGTTGTGTGAATGGGTCGCCAGCACTGATTTCTCAGCTTCAGCCAATGTGACCTCGAGCGAGTCGAAGGCCCACCCGATCGGACTGACGCGCGCAGCAGGCCCAACTCCCAAGCTGTTATAAGGCTCGTTGCCGCCGGTATAGAGCCAGAATTTAAAGTTGGCGCCATAGCCGCCCTGAACATCGGCATATTCTTTTGCAAAACGGCGGATGTTGAACTGATAATTCTCGGATCGGTTGATTGCGTTTGCAATGGCAATGGTCAGCACGGATTCATCGGTGTACCGCGCTGTCGGCGAGATGAAATCAAATTCCGTCGTTTTGATGGGTTCTGTTTTGTAGGCGGATCCCACCAAATCGCCAAGCAGTGCACCTATCATCGTCAGCACCTCACTCACGTAAATCAACAGGTTCATCAGTGATAGTTTACTTTGTCTGAGGAAGGCACAAACGGCACACTTTGCAGGGCCGTGAAGCGGTTGGGTTAGTGTCTCAGGTAGTCGATACGGGCGGTAAATTTTTCCAACGACGAACCCTTCATTCGTCTCACCACTGCTGGAGTTTCAACAATCAAAGGTCTGTAACCCTGTGGTGATTTGCGGAACGACATGAACACCGGTTTGAGAAGTTTTTTGAGGAAAAAATTGCTCAGCTGGAGGTTGACGCACAGATCACCGCCGGACGAACGGCAGTCTTTGTTCTCATTCTTGATCTCGAAGCCCAGCACCATGCCGCGCTCTGCAACGGCAAGTCGTAGAGGAATTTTCTGACCCTTCTCAAGCTGATCGGTATATCCGCTCATGTAGGTCATCAATGAGCCGGGGGCATTGAGGTCATTTGAATACTGTTCCTTCGACACCGTTGTCTCGCCGTTTTCAGTGAATGCCATGACAACCTGATTGCCGCTCACTTCAACTTTTGTCCGGTCACCGGTTTGATGCTGAGCCATGGTGTAGAGCTTGAAGCGTCCATCACTGTCGTAGGTGGTTTCCTCCTCGACCAAAATTTTTCCTTTGAGGTCCGATTGCCGGATCAGAGTCGACACCGGCTTGCCGTTTTTGATGGTGTGTTCGTAAGCAATCTTAAAGAGCACACCATCGGCGGGAGCGTTTGCGTCTTTGATTGTACCCTCACCGCGGAGAATGAGGTCGTTCGGACTGGCCTCTGCCCTGCCACAGAACACAAACATTGTTGCTGCAAATGCTTTGATTCTCGGCGCGTTGTTGGGTTGGAACATGGGGTAGCCTCCACCGTCGGGCGTGCACACTCAGGTGCCGTCGGTGTGCGATTTAAAAGGGTTTCTAGGGTCCCTGTCAATAAAAAGAAGTGCTTGCTCCCGTGTGCTGCGATTTCTGTAAATAACCGTATTTTAAGATAAATCTTAATTCAGCTTTTTTTTTCAGATTTCCTGTTGTACTTCCGCACGCTCTGGCTGTCTGACCAAAAACAGAACGGATTATTGCCTTGGAGGTCTTCGTGCGTTTGCCGTCCACCATCTCTCATGTGGTTTCCATTGCTGCATTGGCACTGGCCTTCACTGCCTGCTCAGCTATCGAGAGCGTCGGCAGAGTCGAAAAATCGACCGCCGAAGTCGGCGAAAAGATGGACAAGACCAACGACGGGATCGACCGTACCAACAAAAAAATGGACGAAACAAACGGCAGTATCGACGAAACCAACCAGAAAATGGACGAAGTTCGCCGGCAGATGGACGAGATGAACAACAAGCTTGTCGAGACCAACAAGCGCATGGAAATCATGAACAGCGAGCTCGACAGGATGTATCAGGACCTCCGGCAGGGCGACTCGCTGAATGCGCGACTGCAAACACTCGACAAGCTGACCACGACCCCTCGTCTCAAGAGCAAGCTGGTGTTCGCCGCGCAATATTTTATGTCCTATGAATTTCAGCTTTGGAAAGGGCAGGGCAGTGACGGCGAAGAAGTCCGGCAGATGCTCCGGCACGCCGCGGCGGATGAGTTTGTGCAGGTCGTGCGCCGTCTTTCGCAAACATCCTTTCCAATCAACATCCTTGACGAGAGTAACGAGATCTCTTCTTTGAAGGCTCTTGCAATCGCTCTCCACACGGTCAATCCGAATACAAAAATAAATTCGCAGACTAATAAATTTGCTCCGGAGTCGATGCATCTTCTACTCACGCAGGCGCTCGGCTACGGGCATAAGCTCTCGCAATCGAAGGTTTCTGCTGAAAAGATTCCAGACTTCGCCAAGGTCGTTCTCAAGGAGCCCGAATTGGTGAAATACCTTTTTGAGCTGCGTGTGAACATGCTTCCGGCTATGGTTGTCAGCGCCATGTCACAAACCGCATCCGATGAATTCGTGACCCGCTGGATGGCACGTGCAGGCGTTGTTTTGAAACCTTGGACCGCCCAAACGCGCAGCCTCAACGAGCTTCAACTGAGAGAATATGCCGACTGGATATCGTGGGCGAATGCCGATGTGGCGCAAATGAAAGCCTTTGGGTTGCAACCCCGCTTCGACGCAACTCTTTTGCGAACTCTCAAGAACATGAGGCTTGCAGAAGACAGCGAGCAAGGAAACGAGAGCATGGCAGCTATAGCGCGCCTGCGCGCATTCAAAAACCTGCGAGATGAACTCGGCAAGTTTATCTCTCAGACCGAGTGATCGTCACACGTTTAGATTGTCACCTTCATGGATACAGACCCCACGCTCAAATACCGTGATCAACACAAGCAGAGGCTTTCGTGGATGCCTTGGCTTTATGATTCGCTCAAGCCTCAGCAGCTGATTTGGGCACGCGAATGGCAGCAACAAGTCCAGCGGCAATTCGAAGAGCTTGAAACAATCCGCTTTGCAGAAAACTGTTTTGTCGCACCTTGTGCGCGTCTGTTTGCCGAGCCGGGCCGGCTTATCGATGTTGGCAGCGGCGCACGCATTGCCGCTGAAGTTTTTTTGCATGGTCCTGTCCGTATCGGCCGCAACGTCAGCCTCAATGCCCGCGTGACGATCGACGGCGGTGCCGCAGCGGTGGTGATTGGTGACGAGACGCGGATCGCAACGGGGACTTGTATTTTTGCATTTGATCACGGCATGCATCCCGATCGTCTGATCCGCGAACAGCCGGTGCGTTCACGCGGAATAGTCATTGGTCGTGATGTGTGGATTGGTGCCAACGTGTCTATCACCGACGGTGTTACCATTGGTGATCATGCGGTGATTGCCATGGGGGCTGTGGTGACGCGTGATGTCGAGCCCTGGTCGATTGTCGGTGGAGTGCCTGCGCGTCCTATTGGCGACAGACGCAACCGGCGGTAAGTTTGTCGTCCAATGGCTGCAGCGGATTTGCAGCCTCCATCCACGGAAGGATTGCTCATGAGGTTGGTCTGGTCCTCGTATCTGCCGAAAATTCTCAATTCTGCGTTGCTCTCGCTCGCCTCTCTGACGGGCTACGGAGCTCTGGCCGGCATCTCGCAAGTGGCCTTGGCGGCGGTCAGCGAGCGCTCCGGAGATGTTTCTTTTTCAGAGTTGCAGGAACAAATCCGCATCAAGAAGGTATCTTGGCGTGCAGGTCGCACTTCGCATTCCGATTGGCATATCAGCGAGAAGAAGGCACTGCTCGGTGCGCCGCTCTCCGAGGTCCGCACGGATGGTGATTATGGGAAGAGCAGCCGTGTTTGGGAAGATGCGCTGCCGGAGACCTTTGATTGGCGCGATTATGAAGGCACAAATTATGTTTCGCCTGTGCGCGATCAGGGACGTTGCGGAAGCTGCGTCGCTTTTGCGATGGGCTCGACCTACGAAACCCAGCTCAATATCGCAACACGCTCTGCCGGCCGGGTGTGGAGTTTCTCGCCGCAGCATCTGTTCTCGTGTGGCGGAGGCTCATGCTCGATGGGTTGGTTTCCTGTATCAGCGGTCGACTATCTGGCAAAAAAAGGTCTCCCCGAAGAGGCTTGTTTTCCGTATGTGAGTGGCGCGGTCGGAAGCGACGTTGCATGCAAACTGTCGTGTTCAGACTCACGATCCCGCTCGGTCAAGGGCCTGCTGCGCGTCAAGAGCAAGGGGATGCGCGCATCTGCGGTTGATGAAGTGAAAAAGGCGCTCCTGAGCGGCCCTCTCATGACCACTATGAAAGTCTATGCGGACTTCTATCATTACACCGGTGGTGTTTATCGGCATCAGAAGGGCGCCATGCTCGGTGGTCATGCTGTCATGATTGTTGGCTGGCGCAATGAAGATCGTGCATGGATCGTTCGCAACAGCTGGGGGAGCGGCTGGGGAGAACAGGGTGACTTCCGGATTGCATGGGACGACCCGAGCGGTGTTGGCGGCCTTTTCTATGGCGTGCAGCCGGCCGATGATTTTTCAGGAATCTTCCTGCAGGGCCTTGCAGATGAAAGAACCCTTCGGCAGCCCGCAGAGCTGAGCGTGCGTTCCGAAAAGTTATCTTTTATTTCGGCCTCACTCGAAATTCGCGGCAATTCGGGACAGTCTCTGGTTTCAAAACCGTTTTCTTCAGACGGCAAACTCGTTTTCGATCCGCGTGAATTTCAGGATGGCGTCTACACAATTCAGGCACGCGCAGTGCTGTCCGACGGCACTCAGCGCATTTCGCAGGCCCGCATCGTTTTCGTCCGCAACGGTCCTGCTTCAGCCTCCATCAAAATCGACAGAATGAAGTCCGGAATGAACATCTGGGAAAAAGTCATTCCGCATTTTGTCGTCACCAGTTCTCCAGTGCCGCTTGCCAAAGTACGATACAAAATCGTCAGTGCTAAAGGCGCCATTGTGCGTGTGCGTAGCACCGATCATACAGCCGATCGCGTTGCTCTGACGCTCAACCCCGAAGGACTTGAACTTGGTCGTTACCAGTTGGTTGCGGAAGCAGTTTCTGACGAAGAAGAGGTTTTGGCTTCAGACAGCCTTGAGTTCAATATCACCGAGAAATGATTCGTCGCTCTTGGGAAACGCCAGTCCGAGCGCCCTGAGCAGTCCCTGTGTGTTCTCGAAGGGGAACATGTGTCCAC
>JBEDKY010000219.1:0-6723 GCA_041171905.1 Pseudomonadota bacterium | reverse complement strand
CTCAAAACAAATGTCGCAATCATGGCCGGCAGCAGTGCCAG
This sequence comes from Pseudomonadota bacterium, assembly GCA_041171905.1. Lineage (GTDB taxonomy): Bacteria > Bdellovibrionota_B > Oligoflexia > Silvanigrellales > Silvanigrellaceae > RFOM01. The sequence continues at coordinate 6,682 of JBEDKY010000219.1, read as the reverse complement.
ACGTGCAACTGATATTCTCTTTCCTGCTTCGTTTTTCATGGCAGCGGTCCTCCCGTCGAAACAATTTTTTCTTCAAATTCTGGTTTGCGCGCATCGAGCTTATTCTCAACGATGCTCCGCTGAACAATCGCGCTGCATATGAGTGTCTGCAGTGCGGACATCCTGTGCGTTCGCAGGTACTTCTCCTGTGCCGATGCTCCTGCTGGCAGAGGATTTTTGGATTCAAGCAGCAGTGCTCGCGCCGATGCGGAAGTCGTTCCGTCCAGGTCCATTTTTCCAAGCTGCAATTCAGCCGAAAAGTCGTTGTACAAAGACTCAAAGTTCAGAAAAGGTGCATTGAACTGTTTTTTCGGAGTCATGATGAAGCGGTTGGGCAGAACCCGGGCATATGCTTTTCTGAGTACCGCCTTGTCGAGAAATCCCTGCACCAGAGAAATATCGGGAAGCCCCGCTGCAAAGCGACGCATTTTTCCTGAAAGAAACGGTGTGCGGCCCTCGAGTGTATTTGCCATTTCCATTCGGTCGCCTACCCAATTGAGAATCTGCACGGGCAAGTGGGTCTGACAAAAGTAATTTTGCCAGAGCAGCAGTGCATTTTCGGGAGACTGTAAAAATTCATCCTGATTCAAACCGTGATCGATGCCATGCAAAAACCAGCTGCGAATGCTTTCGGTTTGTGATGCCAGCCAAAGAGAGGCTTCCGATGGTCCGAGAATAGCTTCGCAAATGGCCGAAACTTGTCCGAACAACGGATGCGGGACCTGCCATTTTGCGAGACTCTGAACAAAGTCATCGCCGCGTCCCTCGGCGCTGCTGCCTGCAAGCCAAGGATCACTTGCCTGTGTTGCAAATTTCTTGATGTAGACCGAGTCGCGCCAGCGCTGTCCCAGTTCAAGTGCAGTTTTTCGGGAGCGTTGGCTGAACGCCCACCATGCGCAGTATCGGAAACTCGGATATCCGCACAGCAGCTCGTCTGCGCCGTCGCCTGTGAGGACCCCGGGCACATACCGGCGTGCAAACAAACTCAGCCACCATTTTGCGGCACCATTGGTGAAGGGCTGGATATTTTCTGAAATGTAGACGGCGTGAGGATACGAATAGCGCAATGCCTCTTCACTGAGCCGCAGGACGTGCGGGGTGAAACCAAGATGGCGGCTGAACGCCACCGCTTCGTCGGATTCATCGTAGCCTTGGGTTTCAAAACCGACCGTGAAGGATTTCAATGAACCCTTCAGCCAGCCCGATGATTTTTTCTGGAGTGCAGCGGCGAGCTCGAATGCGACTGTTTTGGAATCGATTCCGCCGCTCTGATAGACACCCAACTCGACGTCCGAGAGAAGGCGCTCTTCGACCGATGCAGAGAGGGCTGCTCGGAATTCTTCCAGTCTTCCTTCGCAGCCTCCGTCTGACCAAAATGCACCCTTGCCAGCGCTGCGCACCGGCTGAGATCGGGTCGTCACCTGAATGGAGTAAACGGGCTCTGAGGACTGTTTGAGTCCTCGGATTCGTCCGCCTGGGGGGCACTGGATGATCCCTTCAAAAGGTGTGCAGATAGGTTCGAAAAGCCCGGTAAATTGTCGGAGCGCCCCGTCGCGGTTCCAGATTTTTTCGGCCGGCAGAGCCTTCATCTCGCTTGCAAATGCAACTAACTGAGAGTCCAGCCTGTATGCTCTTCTTGCGCTTGAAAACATCCGTGAATTGATGCCGGAAAATTGGAAAAACAGTGGTTTCACGCCGAAAAAATCGCGTGCAGCAAAGAAGCTGCTGCCGTCTGTCTTTACAATGACAAAGGCAAATTCTCCTTCGAGCTCATCCGCAAAAGTGTCACCCGAAAGCAACCATCCCTGTAGAATGGTTTCCGTATCGCTTTGCGTGCGCCACTCTTGCGCGCCATATTTTCCTTCGAGTTTGCGACGCAGCTCGTGGTGATTGTAGATTTCGCCGTTGAAGGTAATCGCGAATGCGCCATCTTTGCTGATCATCGGTTGTCTGCCGGACTGCAGGTCTTGAAATGCGAGCCTAAAGTGGTTGAGTGAAACCGACTCGAAGCTTACGAGTCTGGCGTCGTCGCTTCCACGGTGAGCGATGCGTCCAGACTGTTTTACGAAATCATCTTTCCACGCCGATGCACTCGGGTGTTGATGATTGGCCGTCAGCAGTCCTGAGAAACCGCACATCGCAATTGTTTCTTTCAGCTTTGTTGGTTCGGGCCGAATCCGCTGCCGCGCTGGAGAGTTTGTATCCCTGCGCTGGCGGGCGAAGACGCCGGTTGTGGAATGCGCGCCCGGGCCGGCTGCCGCGAGCTGTCGCGCGCCGCGCGGACCATAAGGTTGAGAGTCCGCGAGATGGGGTTTTGTCCGTAGTGTTCGCTTTGCACGCCGTGGTTGGACAGCTCAAGCAGGAACTCGTGTTCACGCAGCGATTCTCCTCCGCTGCGCGCATTGATTTTGGCGCGCGTCAGCGCGAGTTGAAGCAGCTGCTCCTCGTGCGGGCTCGCCACACCAAGTGCTTTGAGAGCTGCGAGCGTCTCGGGGCGGCTGGCAAAGAAGGGCGATTTTTTACGCAGAGCCCTGACAAGAAATTCAACATACTCGACGTGGTGCTTGGAGGTTTGAAACTGCGGAGTCAGGCTTTCCACGTAAAGTTTTTCGAACAGCTGCAGAGCGAAGTCATGCAACCAGAAATTGGGCGCCATCAAAAAGATGTGGGCGGCAAACCGGCTGGCGTTGGTGATGACCCAATTGGGCGGCTCGCGCAGATCCTCTTCCCATTTCTGCGAAGTGAGTGTGCGCAGCCATTGCCACTGCGAACGCGTGATGATGCGTGTCTCGGCAGGGTGTACAGGAAGTTGCAACGCCCATGGAGTGAACTGGCGTGTAAAAATCTGTTGGTTCTGTTCGACGGCCGGAAGCAGGCTAAGAAAGAACTGGTTCACAATGGCAGTGGCTTTGTTCAGCACGGAAGGAGCTGCAGTCTGGTTCTGAAATTCGACCTGAACCTGACTGAAATCTCTTTGCAGCGAGCGCACAAGTCCCTTGACGATCGACATGTCGGACGCCTTTTGGGTCATGATCCTGCGCATGAGCTGAAGTACTCCCTGCTCAGCCGCCGGATTGAGCACTGCCTCGCGGAAAAGTCCGTCGAAAAACCATTCTGCAAAGAAGCTGAGCTGGAACGACGACAGCGCTCCGTCGTCGAGAAACGAGAGACAGGCGTCTGCGTTTTGCAGTTTCCAAAGGTGACCACCGAATTGCGATGACAGTTTGAACGCCGAAACTCCTTTCAGCGCGAGTGTGTGGTCGGCAGTCGAGGAGATTTCCTGAATGATTTGATCTGGTGTGGTGGCTTTGCCTCCGCCAGCGCCGACGCTCGAAAGCGCAGCTGTGATTCTTGAGACAGGAGCGAGCAGCAATTCTCTGAGTTTGTTGAGTTGATCGGAGGCTGAAAACAGCCTCACGAGCGAGGGATCCTGGGTCTTGACGACGTTGATGAGGCGCAAGCGGTCGGCGTGGTTAATATCGCTGCTGTCCTGCCCAATCAGCTTATAGACCCGTGCAGAAAAGCCTTCGGTCGCCATCAGGTACTGACGGCGGAGCAAGGCGTCCGAATGATTGAGATAGACCTGCGCCCTGCGCAGCAAATAAGCGAGTCCGCCGAGCGCTGCTTTGCTCGAAAGACACTCCGGAAACTGAGAGTGTGTTGCGATGAAGAAGAGCAGGTCAGCGCAATCACCGATACTAGTGGCTGAAGTCACCACCTCAATAATGCCATTGCACGTAGCAGTGTTGAGTGAGTCTGCAAGTATTCCGTTCTCGGTCACTTGAGCGCGGACCACATCGGCAATCGTTTGGGGGCTGACTTTGCGCTCCACAAAGCTCATCAGCAGTGTCGACACGACTTGTTCGGTCGTGGGTTGATGTCCGGCGTTGCTTGCTGCTGAGAACTTGGGCATTTCGAATTTATCACGGCTTATCATAGTCACCTCTCAAGCAGGGTCTCACTTCAGCTTAACAGCGCTACGAGTAAGCACACGGGCAAGAATTTCCCTTAGAAGCAGAATTGGGTTAAGTAGTCATCCCGACAAACAACGCGTGTTTCTTGGGAGCTTCCATGCAGTTTCAGCAAAAGACCGGAGTGCGTCGGAGCGGTCAGCATCCGACGAAGTACATTTTCGTGACGGGTGGGGTTGTTTCCAGCATCGGTAAAGGACTTGCGGCAGCGAGTCTGGGCGCGCTGTTGGAGACGCGCGGGTTGCGTGTGTCCATGACCAAAATGGACCCCTATATTAATGTGGACCCTGGGACGATGTCGCCGTTTCAGCATGGCGAGGTCTTTGTCACCGACGACGGTGCCGAAACGGATTTGGACCTTGGCCACTACCAGCGCTTCACCCGTGCAAATTTGACCCGCCGCAATAGTTTCACCACCGGCCAGGTCTATGACACGGTCATCAACCGCGAGCGGCGCGGCGACTATCTTGGCGGCACCGTGCAGGTGATTCCGCACATCACCGATCAAATCAAACGCAACATCGTTCATTCATCTGAGGGCGCGGACGTCTCAATTGTGGAAGTAGGCGGCACCATCGGTGATATCGAAAGTCTTCCATTTCTCGAGGCCATCCGTCAGTTCCGCAATGATGTGGGCAAGGAAAATTCGCTTTTCATTCACGTGACTCTCGTGCCCTACATACGTGCTGCAGGTGAGCTGAAAACCAAACCGACACAACATTCAGTCAAAGAATTGCGTGCCATCGGCATTCATCCGGACATACTGATTTGCCGTGCGGATCAGCCGATGTCTCAGGACGTGCGTGAGAAGATTTCCCTTTTCTGCAACCTTGAGCGCGACAGTGTTTTTGAGGCTTTGGATGTCGACAATATCTATCGTATGCCGATCATCTACCACGAGCAGGGCCTCGATGCGCGGATTGCCGAACACCTCGGAATTTGGACGGCACAGCCTAATCTTGAAGAGTGGAATCGGATTCTCGATCGCCTCGAGAAACCGCGCCACCGAATCAAGGTCGGCGTTGTCGGCACGTATCTCGGAGTGCGTGACAGCTACAAATCCCTGTATGAAGCGCTGACGCACGGCGGCATCGCAAATGAAGCGGCGATCGAAATTGCCGGACTCGACTCCGAGCAGATTTCTCCGGCAAACGCCGCTGAAACTCTTTCCGGTTTCGATGCAATCATCGTTCCTGGTGGTTTTGGCGACCGGGGCATTCTTGGCAAGATGGCTGCCATCCAGTTCGCACGTGAAAATAAGGTGCCTTTTTTGGGTATCTGTCTGGGTATGCAGCTGGCATGTCTCGAGTTCGCTCGCAATGTTCTCAAGATTGCAGACGCAAACTCCGAGGAATTCGATCCGCAGTCGCGCAACAAGGTGATTCACCTGATGGAGAGCCAGCAGCAGGTCGAGCGCAAGGGCGGCAGCATGCGACTGGGTGCTTACGACTGCGTGGTGCGGCGCAACACGCACGGCTACGTGGCTTATGGTGCCGACCGCATCAGTGAGCGTCACCGTCACCGCTATGAGTTCAATCCTGAATTCCGAGCGCGCTTTGAAGACGGCGGGTTTACTGTCTCCGGCGAAAGCCCTGATGGCACATTGGCGGAAATGATGGAGCTGAGCACACATCCATGGTTTTTGGGATGTCAGTTCCATCCTGAGCTCAAGAGCAGGCCGACACAGCCGCATCCCTTGTTTCGAGATCTCATTGCAGCCGCTGTTAAATTCACCGAGCAGCGTGAACAGCTGTGAGTGCTATTTCGGATTGCTCAGGACGTAACTGACTCCAAACGGGAAGAACCAAGCACCTCGTTTGATGTTGCCTGAGTATCCGAAACCAAAATTTAAATAGACGCTCTTGCCGATCTCAGCTCCCGCGCGGAGCAACAAAAAAGGTGGCTGGTATACTTTGATGAGCGGACTCATCGGCAGCGCAAATCCGCCGCCCGCACCGATGCGGATGCAGGCTTCTTTGGATGTTGCAGTTGTGGTGAAAATGTCTTTTTCGACGCCGAACATTGCCAGTTTCGGGTAGTAGTAGGTCTCGGATGTTGCATTTTTTCTTTTCACCTCTTCTTCCCGCAGGGGAAGTGTGAAAATTGCCATGGCGCGAGTTTCGCTGCGCAACTCCCGCGCGAGAAAAAGTGAAATGCCCGAAGCGGGCAGCGGCTGGATGGCCGAGTCGTTGTCTGCGAACAGGTAACGCATGTATTCCTGTGAATAGATCACCATGTTTGCGAGCGCGACTTCAGCGTCCAGCGGGGCTTTTTCTGATTTCTCCAGAGCCGTCGGGCAGGCGGCAGCCGCTGTTGCACTTGAAAAGCTCAGTAATATTGCTGTGAGTCTCATATGCACAGCTCAGTTTGGATTTACAGATGCGCTATGAGCGCTCGGCGAGCTGTCTTCTATCTGTGCCTCGTAGCCGAAATAGCTGAGCTTTACGGCCTTCCAAGTTGGCGTGCCGCCAGCGGCCACCTTTTGCAAAGACAAACTGAGCCCGCGTCCCAGTTCTGGATTGCCAGCGGTGAATACGACGATTGTCGGGTCGCTGCCTGAGTCTGCTGACTGCAGGACGCTTTTCAGTTGCACATTTTTGTCGGGTTTAAGGGTCTTACTTTCGCCACCTGCCGCGACCAGACCGCCGTCGCTGTCGATGGCCGAATTCCAA
>JBEDKY010000218.1:0-11814 GCA_041171905.1 Pseudomonadota bacterium | reverse complement strand
CCTTTACACAAATCTCGTATTTTCATTTCTAGTCCTCATCCCACTCGAGTTGCGTTCCGGCAAGCTGATTGCCGGCCTCATGCTATTCTCAGGTCATCTTGCTGGTCTCATCGGGGCGTCCTTCGCGTTTCATTTTCTCTCGCAACCTCCGCTTGTCACCGGAATGAGCGGCGGTCTGCTTGCTGCAACAGTGCCTTTGTTGGCGGCGAAGGGAAAAACGTTTGCGATGATATTTTTGAGTTTGGTTTGCATCGGTTGGATTATCTTTTCTTGGCATTCATTCGCCAGTCACGTGCTGCCGATCGCAACTGGCTGGCTCTTAAGCGTTAAAATGATCAACGGCAAGAATTGACGGATTGTGCTGGCGCATCTTCGTCGGGCTCTGGCAAGGGAGTGATGCTCGCACCACCGGACGTCGGTTCACCATCCACTGTCGACAAAACCGCAACAGGAAATCCAGAGAAAACATTCAAGGCTGTGCCACTGTCACCTTTTTCAAAGGCAAACTTATGAACCGATGAATCATAGTCGAAAAGAAAACCACCGCTGAACAACGTTGATTTCAAACTATTCCTCGCGTTATTCCCCTCAAGCTTGCGAACAACAACCTCCCCCAGTGAACCGATTTCCTTGTCTGGAGCGACAATCTTAAAAAAGTCTGCAAAAGTCAGTCCCCGTTTTTCAGTTTCACTCAGCTCTGAAAAACTCTGTTCTCCATCGCGAATCCACTTGTCGAAAAAAACGCGTGCCAGCGTCCCGCTCTGACAAGCCGTAAACTCATTTGGGATGCTGTTTACAGTTCGCTTGCATCCCAGATATCGTTCACGCAAAACACTCAGCGGAGTCGCGGCATCAGTTCTTATGGACTTGAGCTGCTCGTATTCGGCAGAACCAGTCGCAAAGTCGAAGAATTTTTCACGAACTCCCGAATTCAACTGACACAGGGCCTTCGTATCGGCTTCGCCCGTCTCGGGGTCAGCGGAAACAACGCCGTCTGCGCAATATTGAATATTTGAAAGAAAGGCGAAAGCGCGCAGATTACGTCTGCGCATTTCATCGAGATTGTGCGCACGCCATAACGACTCCAAGCCGGACTTCAACGACACGGGTGCTTCAGAAGCCGCCTTCCCAGCTACACGGTTCAGATCGAGCAAAGCCGTGTTATATTGGGCGAGTCGTTTTGCATCGCCTTCGACAATAAGAGCGTCAACAATTCGGAAGTCTTGACGTGAGAAGCAGGCTGTTTTGTATCCTGCTGGAGCGTCTTTTTTGAATAGGGTTGTCCATTTTTCACAATTGCTGGTTGCATATTCAGGCAGCCACAGACCCAGTTGCGACGTTGAACCGACCAGAGGGATCAGGTGTTTTTGAATCAAATCGCCCGACAAAAGAATTTTTTGCAAACTTGGAATTTCTACCGCAAGAGGAATAAAACCGCCCTTATGGTACACCTGCATCCTGACTGCAACGAGCTTATCTTCGCCACGCGAAAGTGATGGAAGACAGTGTCCCGCTGTCATAATCCGAACCTTCAGTCCTCCGTCGACTTCGGGCAAAACACTCATCACGCAACGTTTTTGTTTTCGTCCAGACGCATCCTCCCACTCTGTATCAAAATATCCACGCAGCAGTTGCAGGCCTTCGACGGAGTCCGTTGAGCCAGCGTTAAGACGGTAAGAAGTTTCCGATTGTCCGGACGATTCAGAAAACGGCTGCGTCAAGTTGCTTTGGCATCCACCGCTTCCATCCTTCATCGAGACGACAGACGATGCAGAACAGCCAACAGCGAAGAGCATGGTTGCAGGCAAGAAGGCCGCAGATTTGTGAAGACTCCGATTTTTCATAAAACCCCAGCTTTTATGGGGTATCGGCGGGCCCAGTCTGCAACTGTAGAACAGCTCACATGCTCCTTGAGGCAGAACCAGAAATACCAGAATTCTCAGCGAAAAAACTGCACCTGTCCCGAGATGTCAGTCACAGCAAATTGGAGACCAGACACCGAGACCGGCGCATAGATTGTCTTCATATCTTTAAGCTGTGTGTTGAAAAGCACATTTCCAGTGCGACGGTCCAAAAAATACAATCCGTCACTCATCGATGCATAGACCAGCGCATCGCGTTCAGGTGAATAGACAGGAGATGCAAAATTCATGCCCTTTTTGAAGGCCACCTTGTGGCACCATTGCGTCTGCTGTGACAGCAAATCAATCGAGCAGACAGTTCCCTTGCTGTCGGTGGTAATAATCGAATCTTCGATGACCAGCGGCAACGTTGTTTGCGGAGATGCCAGATTGAAAGATTTGCTGGGCATGCCGTTGTCTTGCCGAAAGCACTGCACTCCGCCCAGACCAGATTCAAAATAAACTTCACCGTATACGAAACAAACAAACTCGCGCCACACGACGGGATTCATCCAGCTCGATGCAGGAAGCTCCATTTTCCAGAGTTTTGCGCCGCTCGAGAAATCGTAGGCAACCGCATATGAACGGTTCTTTTCGGTATCGCCCTTTTCCCGTCCAGTGCCTGCAAATACGCGCCCATTGTGAACTCGCACCGATGCATCGATGTGGCCATCATGAGCCGTCCACTTCGCCTGCATGGTTTTAGGATCAATGGCATGTACGCCGTCAGACCCGGCCACTGCAAAAATCAATTTCTCGTTGTCGTGGACGCCCACAACCGGCTGACCTTCGGTGTGCCCCTTGGTTTGATAGGCTCCTTTAAATTTTCCACTGCGCAAGTCGAAAGCGTAAATACGAGCAGAGTGTGTGTCATGCACACCTTCTCCAACATAAAGCACTCCTTCATCGATCGTCAGCTCAGGAGTAATGGGCGTTCCAATATAAAATTTTCGCAGCGTCTGGCCTGATTTAACATCGAGCTCATAAACATACCCGTCCATGGAACCTACAAAAACACTTTCTCCCGCAATCAGCGGCGAACGGAAGGCTCCCTTGGGCAACTTCTCTTTCCAAACGGGCTGCAGTTCGGCGACTGTTCCCTTCGCAACCGCAATTGCCGACGGAGAATATTCACCGCGGACGGAATGGTGATTGCCATATTCGCGTTGTGAGGGTTTTGCCTCTGCGGCCTGACGACGCTCGATGGTGAACAAAAAACGCGGATAGTTTTTGACGTAATCATAGCCGTGAATTGAGCCAAGAACAGCAAGATTGAGCGCGAGAGCTCCGAGCAAAACGCGCGGCTTGAGCAGCACTTCAAGCAATCGGCGAGGACCTTCGGTTTTGAGTTTGATGCCAAACAATCCCGCAATCAGCGAAGCGAGCATCGACAACGCAACCGTGAGCGCAGTCAGCGGTATCATTACAGTGGGGATAATCAATTTTTGCACTTCGGGGAGAACTTCAGGATTCAAGAGAGAGACGTCCATTGTTTCCATCCAACCAAATTTTGCTGCCGGCCTTGAGCACCCGATGGCACTGACGAATACCGCTCACCGCAGGAATATTCATCTCGCGGGCGACAATAGCGCAATGCGACAAAACACCGCCCTTGTCTACGATAACTCCACGGGCATGTGCGAAAAGAGGCGTCCATCCGGGGTCTGTGGCCTCGGCAACCAGAATGGCATTCTCGGGCCAGCGGGAAGGCTCGGCATCACTGGGATTTTCAACAATAACCACCTCGCCGAAAACCACCCCTGGGCTGAGTGGCTGACCGTCCAGCTGCTGCCTTGCGAAGTCGGCCCCACCTGAAATAATCGACTCGATTTCACTAATCGTGACAAATTCCGGAAAAGAAAACTGCCGGAATGCCTCGAATCGAACCTTGCGTTCCTCGATTTTTTGCTTCAGCGACTGCAAATGTTCAGGACTCGAACGAAGCGTGACCTCTTCGAGTTCGCTGAGCCGCAGCCAATGGACATCTTTGCCAAGCTGCAACCGTCGCCCCAACTCCTCCGCCATAAAACGGATCTGCGCATAAGGCTTGAGCAGTTCCATTTTCCAGCGCTCACGCAATTCAAGCATCTGTTTAAGAAGTTTCCACTCATGCAAGAGAACATCACGCTTGAATGAACTCAGCGCGGCAATCTCCTGCTCCACTTCCTGAAATTGACCAGCCGTAGATGCCGGTTTGGCAGAGATGTCGCGCACTGCACGGGACGATTCAACAAACGCTGTCTCACCCATTTCCATCCAACGCGGGTTCGACAAATCAAGCTCACCCGGGCCACGATGACCAAATTGCGCAAGAAAAAACGGACGACGGAGCGGATCTGCGCACGCTTGCGAATAGAGCCGCGTCATCTCCGCTGTTACGGTTTGCAATCCACGGCCCATCCACCTGCGCAGGGTTTTCTCAGATTCACTTTTGCCAAGAATGGTGGTCAGAATCGAAGTCATGGTTTGCATCGACGATTCGGTGAGAATGATCAGCACGAGCGGCCAGTGTAAGGTCGACCGATAAAAGTTCTGCGCCTCTTCCATCATCCGTTTGATGAGAATTTCACTGTTCCATCCGCGGTAGGTGTCGGCTGAAACGCCAGCGGACTGCGACTGTGAAGCACTTCTGAATTCATTCAACTCCAGTCCGCAGCGTGTGAGCCATGCCGCGCGGCGCGTGCTCAGGTTCCAGCCCACACGCAGCATCATCAAAAATGCAAAGGGAGCATTCAAAAGGGCAGCGAGTGTTATTTTCTTCAACGAAAAACGCAGGTGGGGACGCGGTTTGGCAACCATAGTGAAAGGAATCGGGCCAAAGTAAAGCGTCGATAACTTTTCAAGGTTCACATAAGCACGACCGAAGACGCGCTCGAGGAGGGAATCTTTGCGAGTTTCAGCCTGCGTCAGCGGCTGGTTCGCAAAACTCCGGTAGCCAAGAGTCTGCAGCGCATTACCGAACGCATTTCGCGGAGAAAAAGCCTTTCGCCACAAACTGAAAGTCAGGTAACTGGGAAAGCCCGTCCACTCTGCAAAAGTCTGACCATCCCACACTGGATTGTCAGGATACATGGTGCGCAGCCGTTTGATTTCGTCTTCCACAGTGCGTGCCTGCGTCGACAAACTCCGCAGTGCCGTCACCGGACGAGCCTGCAGGAGCTGGACCTCAAGATTCTGATCCAGAGCCCATTCCATATCTACTTCGTAGCCGAGTATCTCACGCACCCGCGCTCCCAGTGCGAGGACCTTTTCGAAATTGAAGGTATCAAGACCCGGAACAGTGATACCGGCCCTATTTTCTGCAGTGATGAATACTGGAGTCTTGCGTCCAGACACCAGGTCCTCACCCAGACCCTCAATCAATTCGATAATCCACGAAGCGACCTTGCCGCGCGGATCTTTCGAGAAGTAGACACCTGAAAAACGTGGATTCACCATTGTTTGAATCACAACATTCATTTCGCCGTCGCGCGCGCGCTGCTGCGAAAAAAAATGTCGATAAGTTTGACTCGATTCACCATGAATGGATTCAAAGCAACGCCGCACACTCTCGCGCAGCGCGTTTTCGTCTTTGATATTGAGAAACGACTGATTCTGACCCGCATAACTCAGCTCATGAGAGTCTTCACCCAGCGCAGAACTGCGCACCGCGACAAGCGGCCGCCCCAGTTCCTGCCACCACTGCAGCACAATGGCCCATTCAGATTCATCGGCAGGAAAACTTGTGAGAATGCCGCCCGCCGGAACTGGAAATCCCTGCGAGGCAAGCATTCCCAGGACGGCACCCTTGCCGCCCAACCGCCCGCCGTGTGCAGAAACTCGTTCAAACGGAATAAACATTGCATCCTCCCTCGCAGACTTCATCCGCCGGCAGGAGCCCACAACAAGCACTCGGCGGAGAAGTCAACACGCTCAACTCATGTACGACCACATGCGCCCGACAATCGCATGTGCAGCCTCAATTTCTTCCACAACAACATCGGTTGCGCCGGCTTTGATAAGTTTTTCGCGATCCATCACATAGTGAGTACGCACCAGAATCGGAAGGTGAGGCGCCACGCTGCGAGCTGAATCCAGAATCCTGTAAACGGCCTGTGGATCATTGATCATAACGAGCATCAATTTGGCCGACTGCAGATGCGCGTGCTTGAGTGCCTCGGGACTCGACGCATCTCCGTAAAAAACCGGAGTGTGTTTCGTTTTTCCATGACGCACATTTTTTGAGTTGAGCTCAATGGCGATGAACGGAACAGACCGTCCCTGCAACTCTTCTGCACAACGTTGTCCGGCAACACCGTATCCAACGAGAACGACGTGCTCCCTCAAAGAAATATTCGCATGAGAACGATCGAGTGAATCCACTCCGCGCACACCAAGCAAACGCTCGAGCGGAGCAAGAATCCGCTCGCCTGCTGAAAAATGCGGAGCGAGCTTGAGCAGCACAGGAGTCACACAGATACTCATGACACCCGCTGTGAGCACGGGCTGAACCTCGGCCTGCGAAACGAGCTTGCTTTCAACAGCGACCTGCGTGAGCACGAAACCAAACTCTCCGAACTGTGCGAGTCCAACTCCCGCAAGCCAAGCCACTCGCGCGGGAAAGCGCATAAACATCGCAGAGAGAGTCGCAAGCAAACCTTTAAGCAGAAGAAAGCCCGCAAGCAAAAGTGCCACGACCAAAGGCTGCTCGATAAGCAGACGATAATCAAAAAGCATACCCAGTGAGACAAAAAACAAGCTCAAGAACGCGTCGCGAAGAGGCAGCACATCGCCCATCGCCCGATGACCATACTCGGTGTCGGCGACGATCATTCCTGAAAGAAATGCTCCCAAAGCAATCGACAATCCTGCCTGTTCCGAGAGCCAAGCGGTTCCCAGACACAGACAAATGACCGTCAGCAAAAATATCTCGCGGCTCTGGCTGGCATCAACCCACGCAAAAATACGCGGCACGATGAAACGTGAGATGACAAATGTTGCCGAAATCATCGCTGCTGCCTTGAGCAATGCGATTGAAATCGCGAGAGTCCCGCCCGCCAGTGTTTGTCCACCCACCAGCAGAGGAACAATCAAAACCATTGGTACTACGCAGATATCTTGAAATATGAGCGTACCGATGATGAAGCGGCCGTGGGGAGCATCGCTTTCGCCGCGATCAGCCAAAACCCGCAAGACCACGGCCGTGCTCGAAAGAGCAAACAAAAAACCGTAAAATACGCTTTGCCCCTGTGAGACTCCAAAACTGCGAGCAATTAAATAGGCAACCAGCAGCGTCAGAATGACCTGAGCAAGGCCTCCGAGCGCTGCCTGTCGGAAAATATCGCGGATCTTTTGTAGTGAAAATTCAAGACCAATAGTGAAGAGAAGCAGTACGACTCCCACTCCGGAAAGTTTCTCAATAAACTCCTGTGAACGGACCCAAGCGAAACCCTGCGGACCGAGCAGCGCTCCCGCAACAAGAAAACCGGCGATAGTGGGGATGCGCAATCGGTTCAACAGCAGCGCAACGGTCGCAGACACTGTTGCTACAACAACAAGATCGCCCAAAAAGGGAAACGCTTCCACTGTTGCCTCCGGCTGCACATCATCAAGCGCAGCCATAGTAACGCTGCACATGAACGAAGTCATCCAGACACTTGAACTTTTCTATTTTTTAGGTGCGTGTCAGAGAGAAGCGGAGGTGTCTGTCATAAGCCAATCCACAGGAGTCAGACCCTGGGCAGACAAAAACTTGTTGGTTTTCGAAAAATGCGCGCAGCCAAAGAATCCGCGGTGTGCCGACAGCGGCGAAGGATGTGCAGCTTTCAAAACAAAATGACGAGGATTTGTGATTAGAGCTTCTTTCTTGTGGGCAGGTGCCCCCCAGAGTATGAAAACGACGGGTTCACTACGCTGGTTGAGTGCACTGACGACCTCTTCCGTAAACACTTCCCAGCCCTGTCCGCGGTGCGAAAAAGCCTCACCCGCCCGTACAGTCAAAACAGTGTTGAGCAGCAACACGCCCTGTGCAGCCCATCCCTCGAGGGTGCTTCCATGCGGAATTTGCGTGCACAAGTCCGAGGCAATTTCTTTGAAAATATTCTTTAAAGACGGCGGCAGCTTGATGCCCCGATGAACAGCGAAAGCCAGCCCGTTGGCCTGGTCTGCACCATGGTAGGGATCCTGACCGAGAATGACCACCCTGACATTTGAGTAATCGACAAGACGAAGGGCACGGAAGATATCCTCACGGGACGGATAGACAACAGCGGACGAACTCCATTCACGCGCCAGAAACGCTTTCAATTTTTGCAATTCAGGTGAACTAAAAACCCCGCCAAGGACGGCTTGCCATCCTTGAGCGAGGCTTTCAGAAGAAATGATTTCGTCCGCGTTCAAGCTCACCTGCATCAATCAGGGGTTTTCGCGCTTCCAACGATAGAGCGTATCAAAGACGAAGGCGTCAATCAGATTCGCACCGTTGCGCTCGCTGTCGGTGGTGTAGTAGCCGCCGGAAGCGCCATAGGTGTGAACAGCGCGGATGCTGCGGTAGCTCGGTGCGATGTATTTCCACATCATTGAGCCGCTATGACCGGGGTATGTGTCGCAAGTGTGAGAAATCATGTCGCGCGAGTAGTCGAATGGGACGTTAGTGCAGTAGGAGCGCCACTCGGTCCCATAGGGCTTGTCTGCAGGGTAGCCGGACAAGTTGAGATTGATGGATCTGTCAGCCGTATTGTAACCGTATCCCATCCATCCAATTTTGTTGCCAACGGGCTCAGCCAAGACAATCATCGCCCAGTCGTAGTCGCTGTTGTGATATTTGGTCCAGCCTTTTTTGGTCAAAGCAATTGCCCAAGGAATGCGTCCGTACGGGCGGTTTGAACCGTTTTGAGCCGGCGAGAAATCGATGTTGCTATTCCACGTGTCGGTGTCGGTGTCGTAGACGCAGTGTGCGGCAGTCAATACGTGACGTGGGCCAATGAGTGTTCCTGAGCAACCCAGCTCGAGCCGGCCAATCGTGCGGAATGGATAAACAGTCGTGCCTGTCACCTGAGTGCGCGAATCAACACCCAAGACGCTTTCAAGCGAGTCGTCGATGGTTTCGTCGTTTGGCA
This sequence comes from Pseudomonadota bacterium, assembly GCA_041171905.1. GTDB lineage: Bacteria > Bdellovibrionota_B > Oligoflexia > Silvanigrellales > Silvanigrellaceae > RFOM01. The sequence continues at coordinate 2,816 of JBEDKY010000218.1, read as the reverse complement.
CGGGTCCTGGAATCGGACGCGGCAGACGCCCGCCTGGCGGCACTGGCAGGGGATTGTCAATCTTGATGCCATCTTGAGTCGGAATACCCGATGGCTCTTTCCCTGGGATTCGGCCGATGCTCGGATCAAATGCATCTTCATAGCCGAGAAGGATTTTTGAAATCGCGCGAAGCTCTTCGGCAGACATCGTCTTACTCAACTCATAACCCGTCGCAGTCACAGCGATGAGCTCGTTCATGTCGACGAATTCTTTTTCGTCACGCGGCTTGGCACTGGTGATGCGGGTCGGCTCGGTGATGCTGTCGCGCTGGATGAACTTTGCCGGCTGATTATAACGATAGCCGAACTTCATCAGCTGGCGGGCAAGTTTGTCCTCGGTTGGATTCGCAGTCGTCACAGCTGAAACAGAAAAAGCACCAATTCCCAACAAAACAGCAACAGACCTTAACGCACGCATAGAGTCTCCTCGGCAGATAGTTCAGTTGACGGGTACAGATTTGTGGTTTGCCTACAGTCTGGCAATCGTATTGTCAAACACACGTGTACAAACCTGAGTTGCAAATAGACAGAATTCCAAGTCAACAATAAACTCATCAAAGCAACAAAAGCTTTTACAAAACGATTTGAAGCCGCATTTTCGCCGAGGCGCCGCATGCTGAAACTCATATCGCCCGATTTTGTTTTTCACAGCAAAATGGAAACTCACACTGAAATCAAAAAGAATTTATTCGCAGATGCGCTCAGAACATGTGTAAATAAGGCCGACGACTGGAATTGTGACGTGCTCACCTCGCGTGGATCAACAGACGTTGATTACGGCGAATTCCTTGTTGCATTCAAGGAAATTGTCTCGGCCATGTGTTCTGCCATCGAGACGCGTGGCGCCGTCGAATTGCGCATCGAATCCATATGGATGAACCTTTATAACAAGGGCTCGTGGCAGGAGCTGCACCATCACTCAACACCGTTCAACAATCTGTCGTTCGTCTATTTTCTGAACTATAATCCGCAAACGGACGGTCATTTCTTTTTCCTCAACGAACGTTCCAGCCACTACTCCGCAGCAGGTTTGCACAACGTGTTCAAACTCAGCGAGACTCTGAACATCGGCGAACTCAACCCGTTTCCTGTGCAGGAGGGTGATGTCATCATTTTCCCGAGCCATTTGCGGCACGGAGTAACAATGCAACGTGCAAACACCAACCGCTGCACACTTTCGGGCAACCTGTTTATTTTGCCGCAGGCGAACATCTGACGTGCGCAGCTACTCTCATTTTGTCGGTATTGACTATTCCGGAGCCAAGGGCCCGCAGCATCCTCTGCCAGGATTGCGAGTCTTCCGTGCCCGACAGTCGGACGCACCCACTCAGGTCCTTTGTGATGCAAGCAAAGCAGGTGCACTTTGGAGTCGGGCGCTTCTGGCTGAATGGCTCCACCAGACACTCGCCCACGCCAAAGAGCCTTGTCTTGTTGGCATCGATCATGCTTTCTCCTTCCCTGAAATCTATTTCAACCAGTTCAAACTCACCGCCGACTGGGACACTTTTTTAGATGACTTCTGTCAACACTGGCCATCTGATGAGAATGGTAAGACAGTCCGTGAACTGCTTGTGAGCAACCGCACTCTCTCGGACGGAAGAATTGGTCAATCGCGTTGGCGTCGACTCACAGAGCGGTATTCAAAAGGGGCAAAGTCGGTTTTTCATTTTTCAGTACCAGGCTCTGTGGCGTCGTCGACTCACGCCGGAATACCATGGCTTCGCTGGCTGCGCAGGCATCCAGATCTACGCAACAGGTTGCATTTTTGGCCCTTTGACGGCTGGATCCCAGAGCCGCACAAGCACGTTATTGCAGAGGTCTATCCTTCAATCTGGAATAAACTGTTCGAAAGTAACCTGAAAACACAGGATGAACACGACGCTTGGACAGTTTGCCGTGCCCTGCAGTGCGAATTCTCATCGCTGGCCGAAAGCAAATGGTTCGCACCACAATACTGGCAAAACCACAGACTCAGCGAAAGCCAATTGAGTTTAGCCCGCTTCGAAGGTTGGATTCTGGGACTAGAATAACCTTTATTCAATAAATAAACCGTCGCGATTCTCGATGCATGAGTGATTGATTCAAGAGAGAGATCATCTTCTCCGACAAGGATTTCAGAGTTGTTTGTCAACAGCTCCCAAGAAGGAGAAAGAATGATTCTAAGTAAGCAAGTCAAATCTGCTCTCGTGTCTGTCGCCTTTGTTTTCATTGCAGCATGTGGAAACAGCAACAACAGTAACTTGAACGCGCAAAGCGCAAACGAAGTTTCTGTGGGCGAGGAGCTCCTGACAGAACTGGCCAGCGACGAGGAATTGACATCACTTGGCCTTAAAAAGAAACCTATTGGACAGGTTGCGAAAGAGAAAATTGCAGAACAGAAAAAGAAGTCTGCAAGTGCTGCGAAGCGCGAGGCGAACGTTAAGAAGGCATTGGCTGATTTGCGGGCCGCACGCGCACTGCCGAACAAAGGTCTCATGCAGGCAAAAGCAAAATGCGATGCATTGTCGGCTGCCGTCAGTTTTCTGAAGTCGACGAACAACCCTGGAGTTCGTCCATTCGATGGAACACGCACGCGTTTCAGACAAGCGCTGGCTGACGAACGTGCAGCGTTGCTCAAGGTGAACGGCATCACAAGCTGCGGTAAAGTGCGCAATCTGGCAGCCTCATTGCCGCCTGCTGCTCCTGTCACTCCTGCAGCCTGCGACGAAGCTGTGCCAGCAGTTGACCCAGCAGAAGTTGCACCAATTCCTGCCAACGAAATTTAACTCTTCGTAAAC
>JBEDKY010000217.1:0-9531 GCA_041171905.1 Pseudomonadota bacterium | reverse complement strand
TATCAGCTCTCTGCCTTTGCTCAATATGTTGTCCAGCAATGAGGTCGCATCCGTGGATGCAAGTAAGCCCAGACTTGCGGAAATCCGCTGCAGGGCACCTATCACCACGGCTGAAAATGGAAACAGGAAGACCACTGAAATCAAAGCCACCGTCGCAACGGCAATCGCAGCCGAGCGGTGAACTTTGCCCCGAACGTGGAAGACCTCGTCCAATTTTCTTTTGACCGGCTCACTTAAGAAAGCCAGCGCCGCTCCGAGTAAAATACCTTCGAGCAGCGGAAGAAGAACCCACAGCGTGGCGCACACTGATGCCAGAAAAAAGACTCGGCGGCGGACGTCAGCTGAGGTTTGCATCATGTTCAGATGCGACTCGATGCAAGCTGTTTAGCTCCGGCTCCGCGAAGAATAGCAACGAGCTTATCCTTCTCTGGCAGGCTACTGTTTGTGACGTCAAGAATCATCCGGTCAACCGCTTGTTCCGCATCGATGTACTCGAGGGCGAGTTTAAAGACCTGCTCCGGTTCGAGAGTGTCGAGCAGTGAGAGACCTTCTTTGTAGACAAGGTGGCTGGCCATATACGCACTCATGATCGCGATTTTGTGCGCACGGGGCAATCGGGAAACGATTCTGTCACGATATTTTTCAACGAGAATCTGTGGGCAGTGTTGATACAAAATAAAGTTGAAACGCTCTGCTGAAAGCTCGGCATCCGAAAGACGGTTGAGTCGTTCGCGTGTGATGTCTTTGGCTTTGTTGATTTCTGCCGAAACTTCGTAGCTGAGGTCGACAAGGTTGGTTTCGCTCGCACGCAGCATCCATTCTCTGAACAGGAGCTTGGCCTCTTTGTCGGCTTTTTCGCGAAGAATTTGCACAACCTGATCGACATATGTTGTCTTTATCGCAGCGAACTCTTCAGGTGACAGCGTCAGGCAGGCGATAATTTCGTAGGACGAGCAAATCACGCCTGTCTTGTTGGCCGAGCTGTCCTTGATCACGACAACGCCACTCTGCACAAGCTTCTTTCGCGCATCGGCGGTGAAGAAAATGTTGGCGCCTTCGACAATTGCCAGCGAGCTCGGGCTGCCGTCAGCTTTGAGATAGCGCTGCCAGTTGGAGTCTTTGACGGTGTAGGGTCGGCCGCCGGCAGGAATGAAGATTTCTGCTTCGACGTTGGCATAAAGATTGTCGCGGACTTTGATGTTTTCTTTGGAATCAGCCGAGATGACAAATGCCTTCGCGTCTCCGCTCAGCTTTGCCTTGTTGAACTCAACAATCGACTTGCTTTCGCGGACCAGCCTGAGGAGTTCTTCCCAGCTGAGGCCGTTGGGATCGAACGCGGCTCCAAAGCCGTCGCCGACGGCAACAACGCGTGCACGCTCACCATACTCGCGATGCAGAATCTTGAGTTCGTTTCCTGCAACGTCGCCGTCAGGGCCGCCTGTCATTTTCACGCGGAACGTCGACTGCGGAGAGTTAAGCTTGAGGTAGTGCAACACGTTGTCGAGGTACACGTTGAGGCCCTCGGAAGTCACACCATAAGTCTTGTGGTTGATACCGAAGTCGGGCTTGCTGGACATGAATGCGTAGGCGTATTTGTAGCCGCGGTAAAGCGCGTGTTCAATGACCCAGACGATGAGGTCGTCGGTCATGTTTTCGTCAGGACCAAGGTAAATGATTTCTTCCTGTCCGAAGTAGTCGATGATGCCGTCTGCCAGTTTGCCGGTTTTGGCATCGAGTGTGATGAGGTCAAGAAGACCTGACACAGCGGCCTTGACCGCAAGATGACGGTTGCCGCCGGGACGCACCACAAGAACCGCTTTCGAGCCGCCTTCCGGAATGTCCTTATTCTTCATCTGCTGCGCTGACGCGAGACCGTTCACTTCATCAAAGACGCCTGCGAGCGCGTTGTCGTAATCGGCCGCGTTGCGTGGCATGACCACACGCACGCCACCGCGCGCGATGTCGCGATAGCGAACTTGGAAGCCGCGGAAGTCGCGGCCAATCATGTAAAAGATTCCATAGGGCGCGTCTGGGTAGAATTCCTTGTTCAGGCACTTGGGGTCGACACGGAAGGAGAGGCCGCCCTTGGAGACAAGGAAGTAGTTCGTTTTGAGGATGTTCTGGATGAAGTTGAAGCCTTCGCGGAGGATGTTCCTTTCCACGTCGTCCTGGACGTCGACGAGCATACCTTCGATGATGCGTGATGTTTCGGCTGCGCGGTTCTTGCGGTCGCCGTCAAAGCGCGGATCAAAGCGCGCGCGGAAATAACGGATGCATTGTTCCATATATGCATCATTGCGCACGATGACCTTCGAGACTCGATCGAGGGCGTAGTAGTAGGGATTCACTTTGGTCAGGAAGATGTGTGACCAATTTGCAATCGCGCGGATGAGGTTGGACTCATTCAGGCTGCGTGGGTTGCTGCCCTGCATCAACGATGAAAATTCATCGCCATGGTCGACATAGTTGAGTGCCTTGAGCGCTTTCAGCACACGGCCCCAAGGTGTTGCGTTCGGGTTCACTTTTTCGCCCGAGTTGGCCGCAGCCACCAGCTGCAGGATGGCGAATTGTTGGCCGTCAGCATATTTGACTTCAAACCCAAGTGAGCGGCGCACGTTGAAGCTGTAGCGGTTGAGAATGCCGACGACGTTCTCGAGTCCGGCCGTCAGCGGAAAACCCTTCAGGCCGATGTCGACGCGGAAGCTCGCATCGTTCGGTTCATCAAGCGTGGTCAGATTGACGTATGCGTTCTCATTCTCCTGGCAATATTTCACTGCCGAAAAGCCGACTGCAAGCATCTTTGCGGTTGTTCGGTCGAGGAGGTCGGAGTCAATTGAGTTGAGATAATTTTCCACATCGGCTGACGGCTTGAGCGACAGCATTTGCAATATGGAAGTTTTTTTCTGCTGCTTGTCCGCGCTGCTCCAATTGGCTCCCGTCTTGTATGCTGACTGCACTGTCGAACAGACGGCGACGCGCTTGTCCAGCGAGAGGAAATACGACACGAATTTTGCCTGAACGCGGCCGAGGCGGGGAGCCAGTGTCAGCGCGGCGTTGCCGTTGTTGCCGCCGGCGATGATGGTGGAGCTTTGACTTTGGCTGTTCCAGCGCTCGACTTCCTGGCCGTGCGAAAGCACTTTTCCGGAAACGATTTCTGTCAGGTGTTCGAGTCTTTCCTCGCGGGGTGTAATCCATTGGTAGAGAGGCGGCATCTGGCTCAGGAACCATGGAACAGCAGTGTCGAGACCAGCACGCAGTGTGGTCATCAGGTCCTGCTGAATTGCGCTTTGCACGCCATTGGCTCCCGCCGCGTCCGTCGCAGACTTTGCAAGTGCCGAGGTGCTGAGGTCTGGTTTTTCGAGAGTCGTATCGAGAAGCTCAACTTCGCTGAGCCATGCCTTCGAAGGAGTTGCTGCAGTCGCCATGAGAGAAAATCTCCACCTTTGCCGGTTGTCCGTCTGTTCTTTGCGGAGGGCGGCAAATGAGTGGCCGCCGACCGCGCTGGAACTTAACGCAAAGGCGGAAAAACTGCAAAACTCAAAGCTGTCGCAGTTTCTGCTCTGCGACCGAGAAAGTCTTTAAAATGGCTCTGTCCGCACGAAGTCTGAGTACCCATGTCAAACCTACGTCAGCCGGCTTTTTCCTGCTCTGAACTGCTCTTGCTGAAGCCTGTGGCATCGGGGGATGCGCTGGTTGTCTGGCCAGAAACCGGAACTTGTTGTTTCTTTTTTTCCATCTGCAGAGCTTTGTAATGCTTGCTCCGCGCTTCTCCTCCCTTTTGTCCGATCTGCGCCATGTGCGCCCTGTCGCGACTCACTGCCTCACCGCCCTTTCGTCCGATCGAGGACATATGCTGTCTGTCCTTGCTGACAACCTCGCCACCTTTGCGGCCAATGGATTGGTAAAATTCGTGCCCGCGCGTTTGCGCAGTCCGAACCCCGCCGCGCCTGCCGGCTTCCTCAACGGTCATTTTTCCCGCAGGGCGTTTTGGAGAATCTTCCGTTTTGTGTTCAGTTGCTTCCTGTTCGGTTGTCATAATTGAATCCTCCTCATTTTGTTCGATCGCGCGGATATTTTTACTCACAGTCCGCATGCTACGACTGAGGTTAAATGTCCGCCATCAGAGAGGCTTTACCTTTCATTAATGGATGAATCTGTGAGGATGTTGATCGGGAATTGATTCGCCGCCGAGGGAGTTTGCGATGGATAAAAAAATATTTCTTATACTCGGAGATCAGCTCAGCGAGGAGCATCCGTTTCTGCAAAGAAAAAATTGGCAGAAGAATGAGACTCTGATGATGATTGAGTCTTTGCCGCGCGCAGATTGGCTTCCCTATCATCCGCAAAAGCTGCTTTACGTTTTTGCCTGTATGCGGCGCTTTGCGCACGAGTTGAAAAAATCCGACCCGCAGCGGCCGTTTCTATATGTGTCGGGTTCGGATGAATCTTTCACGGCGCTGCTGAATAAACAAAAAGCATCTGAGATTCATCTGGTCGAGCCTTCAGAGCCGCGCGCGCTCGAGTGGATATCAGCGAGGCTAGAAGCAAAGATTGTTCTTCATCCCAATCCGTTTTTCCTTGCAGATGATTCTCTGTTGCCTGCGAAGCCGCCTTATCTGATGGAAAACTTCTACCGAAAGATGAGAGTCAGATTGAATGTTCTGATGGAGGATGGAGAGCCTGCCGGCGGGCAATGGAATTTCGACAAGGACAACCGTCTTGCTCCCGACAGGCGCTGGGAGCAAAATCCGCCGGCAGATTTTTTCAGTGAAAATTGGCTGGATGAAACAGATCGCCGCATATACGCCGAAGTGTCCCTGATGCTCAGAAATTATTTGCCGGCCGATCGCTTCGGCGATTTTGTCATTCCGCCTTTGCCCACCCACGCAGCTCCAGCACGAAAGTTTTTGTCAGCGTTTGTCGCCGAGAGATTGGAAAAATTTGGCCCTTATGAAGATGCCATGCTTGAACAATCCGTTGGATTATTTCATTCCGGTCTTTCCGCGCTCATGAATCTGCAGATTCTTTCCGCGCGTGAGATTGTTGATGCCGCAGCCGGCGCGCCGGCGAGAGTTGAAATGTCCTCGCGCGAAGGGTTCATCCGGCAGGTGATTGGCTGGCGGGAATTTGTCAGGCTTATTTATATCCGCCATCGCAAAGAATACGGAGAGAGCAATTTTTTCGGTTTTACGGGTGCTCTTCCGCCGCTATATTGGGGCGCTCCAAGCAAACTCAACTGTTTGTCAACGGTGGTGCGGCAGGTGAAGGAAACAGCTTACTCGCACCATATCCCGCGGCTCATGGTGCTTGGCAACTTTGCACTGCTGACCAACACCAATCCGCACGAAGTCAACAATTGGTTCTGGTCTGTTTATCTGGATGCATACGAGTGGGTTGTCAGTCCTAATGTCTTGGGCATGAGCCAGTTTGCCGATGGCGGTGTCTTTGCCACAAAACCTTATGTTTCAGGCGCAAACTACATCAATAAAATGAGCAATTATTGTCAGTCGTGCAGCTACGATCCCAAGCAGACGCTCGGCGAAAGGGCATGTCCGTTCAATGCATTGTATTGGAGCTTTATCGACGAGACTCAGAAGTTGAAAGTAAGCCGACCTTCATTTGCACGCAGAATGGGAATGATGTGGAGCGTCTGGAACAAGAAGACTCCGGCCGAACAGGAGCAAATCAGGGAACGTGCGCGCGAGCTCAAAGCGGCAGCCCGTGAAGGAAAAATCTGAGTCCCGACCTGAGTGTTTCTGGTCAGACGTCGCGGCGCAGAACCCGCGGATCATCGCTCAATCCGACCGTGGTCTGGCAGCGTCTGCAGACGAACCTCACTCTCACCGGCTCTGTTGTGACTCCAAAAAGCACCCAGAACCATCCCCAGCCAGTGTACTCGCCGATTTGGCTGACCATGTGGTTGCGGAAATCATGTCCGCATGGACACTCCCGCTGGTTTCGGACCTCTATGAGATTGAGTAATTCAAGTTCGTGGTTTTCGGACAATGCGCAACTCCGGGGTCATTGGGTGACGGCACGTCCCGACGGTCGATGGGTGGCAGTTTTTCCAGCGAATTAGGTCCGGTCGTTTCGTCGTCCGTGTACCGCTCACGTTTTTTCCTTTTGCGGGCGGCAATCTTTCGGGGTTTTTTGCGCATGGTCACTCTCCTTTGCGCAGCTTTCAGACAATCTTGCGGATGGGCAACACGCATTTGATTGGTGACATAGGCAGCGGCAGGAGCGCAATCCCCTTACGGGATCGCATACTCCTGCCGCACATGAAAGTCCAAGCTTGTGTGCCTTTTCGCGGAAATTATCGTGTCGGTTTGCAAAGGCTCGGCAGCTTGAAAGATGCCACCAACGGCAGATGGTCGGAGTATCCCGTGCCGGTGAAGTAACTTTTTCCGTTGTTCTTTTGCATTCCCCAACGGTTTGGGGTGCGGCCGTCGTTGCGCAGCAGTTTTTGAGCAGCCTCACCGCCATTGTGGCCGACGACATGGAAGCTGTTCTCGATCAGGTCGATGCCCTTGCCGTCGAACAGGCTGGCACTGGTCAGCATGTGGTCGAGGCACTGCAGCTGCCCGTCATGCATGTAAGAGCAGCGCTCTGCGGATGGAAGCTCAAACCAGAGATTATACATTTTGTCGCTTGCCGCGTCTTGCCGGATGTTGTTCTTGTCGTCGCTCGAATTCATTCCGTCTTGCAGGGGCGACTCGTTGTAGTCGGAGTTGAAGTCACCCATCACGAGAATGTCGAGTTCCGGATTTTTTTCTCTTTGCGCATCAACATCGGCCTTGATGAGCTGTGCAACAGCCATACGCATTGTGTTGCCCACGCTCTGATCGCCACGGCGGCTTTTCCAGTGCGCTGTGTAAAGTCGCACTGGCTTGCCGTGGACGTCGAGGGTCACAACCTGCGGATCGCGTGCAGACGAGTTGAGTTCTTCGACAGATTCCGATTCGCGGCCGGAACCGGAGAATTGACTTTCGCGGACGCTGAAATCGAGGCTGCTGTTGCCTGTGATTGGAAATTTGCTCATCACCGCAGTGGTCACCGACACTGGCTGCTTGGAGTTTTGCTGTCCAAGCGCAAAGTATTTGTATCCAAGTGCTTCAGCGTATGGCTTGAGAATTTCAAGCGAGCGGCTCGTGTTGTTTGCGCTCTCGATTTCCTGCATCGCAACGATATCAGGGGTACCCGCCATGCGAAGCGCGTCGACAAGTTTTTGCGCCTTCACTTTGTACATTTGCTCGGTGTACCAGTTGGAGCCGCCTTTTTGATATTCGTCGTAGGTTGCCGTTCCGGAATTGGAATCGACGTCATCCCAGAAATTTTCGACGTTGTATGTTGCGATTTTTAGAACGCCCTGAGCACTGCACCCTTGTGCAGTGACTGCTGCAGACGGATTCGATGACGAGGGAGTTTTTGGAGTTGTCGCACCCGAGTGCGGTGCGGAGGGGCCTCGGCCATGTCCGCGATTGCGTGCCAGAGCCGGCGTCGCTGTCAGAAGTGCAGTTCCTAAAACAAGAAGCAGAGGCTTGCGGATTTGGGACACGGAACTCGGGCGCCATGAAAACATGCAAAACCTCCGGTCGTTCAGTAATTGAGTGTCTTGGCGACACACTTTTAACAGCCGGACGGTGGAGTATCAAACCGTATAAGCCCCGTCAATACGGCATTTTTGGAATACTTATATCAAAAAACAAGTTTCACAAATCATTTACAAATTTTTCATTTTGCGGGCTTGGGCGGGGCCTCCGGCGTTGGTTGGGGACCCCGCATTGCGCACCAAAATGGAATCCCCTCGCTGTCACGCAGGACCCATGTTTGTCCGTCCTTCTTGACCTCGGACGCGACCACGAATGCCTTGGAGCCTTCGCCAATCAGTTTTCCACGGATTTGGAGCTGCTCACCAACCTTCAGATGGACGTCTTGTTCACGCACATACCATTCGGGGCCAAGGTGAACATTTATTTTGCCGTCGGCTGTTTGCAGGACGATCTGCCGGCCGCGCATCATGCGCGGCTGAGGCACGAACTGACTGGTTTCGAGCACTTTTCCCTGCAGGGTGATGTCCTTGCCGGTGAAGTACATTTGTCCGTAGGCGCCGTGGTAGTGCCAGCCGCCCATCATCGACGGCCCCTGCTGTGCGGCGGGGCTTGCCGTTACTGTGGTGCACGACGAGATAAGATAAGCGGCAAAAAATATTACTTTGTTATGCCGGAGTGGCGCTGCCATTTTTGACCTCCCTGCGCTAGGCGGATTTCTTGTGCTCGCCCGAGGGCTCCTTTTTACCCTCGATTTTTACTTCGCCTGCATGCGTGGATTCTAAAATACTTATTTTCTTTTTGTGTGCCGAACCGCTTTTGGGAAGATTGAGTGTCAGCACGCCCGCTTCGAAGTTGGCCTGTATTTTTTCGCTGTTGATATTTTCAGGCAGTGATATTCTCCGCTCAAAAGAGCCGATTCGCCGTTCGTGGTATTGCGTTCCCGCGCGCTCTCCCTTTCGTTCAGACTTGCGCTCGCCCGAAATGATGATGGTGTTTCCGGTCACTTCGACGTTGACGTCTTTGGCGTGCATGCCGGGAAGATCCACGCAGATGTGATACTCGTTGTCACCTTCCGTAAGGTCGCAGGGGGGTTCATACGTTTGCATCGCACCCTCGCGCACACCGAATTCTGAGAATTCGTTCATGAAATCCTCAAGGAGCCTGTCCATCCGGCGAAAAAAACCCGATGAAAGCGGTGACGCGAGAAAACGCGGGGGAACGAGCGATCTGTTTCTCCACACATCAATGTTGCTCATGTCTTTTCTCCTTGTTGTTTGGGCAGGACAAAAGACTTTTAAATGCAATGCGGGAGCTGCGCGAGCGCGGCGTTGTGAAGTGTCGGTAAGGTTCACGGGCCGCGCAGCGCCCGTTAGATGAGTTCCGGCCAGAGAATTTTTGCACCCAGCTCGCGGGCGCGCAGGGCAATCGGATCGTCCGGCAGGGCGGTGAGTATCTCCAGACCATCACCGACCAGAGCAATAGTATGTTCAAATTGTGCGCTCGCTTTTCCATCCGGCGTGACGGCCGTCCAACCGTCTTTGAGAACCTTGCTTCGCCAGTCTCCGCCGTTGATCATGGGTTCGATTGTGAAACACATCCCGCGCACGAGTTTCGCTCCGGTTCCCTCGCGGCCGTAATGAGTGATTGCAGGCTCTTCGTGGAACACTCGGCCGATTCCGTGTCCGACAAAGTCGCGCACGACACTGCAGCCCTTCGACTCGGCATAACTTTGGATGGCATGACCGATGTCACCCACCCGCACGCCGTGCTGGCAGACGGCAAGCGCCCTCGCCAAGGCTTCCGATGATGTTTCAGTGACAAGCCGGCGTTCGGCCGGAATCTCCGAACCGACGTAAAACGTTCGCGAAGTGTCGCCAAAATAGCCGTTCAAAGTCACCGTAACGTCGATGTTGATAATGTCGCCCTCGGCGAGTTTCACATCGGGGTGCGGAATGCCGTGACAGATGACGTCGTTGATGCT
>JBEDKY010000216.1:0-14350 GCA_041171905.1 Pseudomonadota bacterium | reverse complement strand
CAGAGGTCCAACCAGGAAAGCAAAGTTCATCATCCGCAAAGACTCCCGGCCAGCCATCATCAAAAGGTTCTGCTGTCATCGGAGGCGGTACGATTGGTTCGGGTGGCGCGATTGCGCCGTCAACTCAACCAAGCATCTCTCAACCCATTCCCGCGAAGAAAATGTGTGATGTGAGCGTTTTGGGAATAAAAGTGGAACCAGGGTTTGAATCATTGCCTGGTTTGGCAGATCGGGTGGAGAGTTCACAGCTGCTCAACACCACAGAAGAGGGTTGTGTGTCGGCCTGCAATTCGTTAGCGCAAATAACAGTTGGTTCCACTCAGTGCACGTACAAGTGTAACTTTGGTTCTGGCTCTCTTCTCAAGCCTGAAGCTCAGAGTGGGACTTGTTCGGGCACGATAGCCAGCGCCCAAGCGTTGCCGGGAGGCAGTGTTGGAGGCGGTGCACCTGCAGGCTTACAGTTAGCAGATTGCAAAATCAGAACACGATTTGGTGTTTTTGAAGGAGATTTTATCGGGGGGCAGAGTTTGTCCCAACAGTCATCTACAAGGGCGGTTTGTGCTTCGACCTGTAATGATTACGTCAGAGTCGCAATTGAGCGTGCCGGCGGTTCTGGATGCAGCTATTCGTGCAGTTGGAATGATTCAGATATTATTGCTCCGCACTCGAGCCTGAGTCGTTGCCCATCATCCCAATAATTGAGGTGTGGGCTGACATGGGCAAATGCTTCGTGCTGTGCATGCTCGGCGTCTTTCAGCCGAGCATTCCCTTCACGAGTTCGCCTGCTGCCGCAAGTGCCGCAGGCAGTTTTGCAGGCGACGATCCGCCGCCACGGGCAAAGTCAGGACGGCCTCCGCCTTTGCCGTCGACTTTTTCAGACAGCTGCTTGATGATGTTGCCTGCACTGATGTTCTTGTGTGCCTTCGTAACGTCAGGTTTGACCGCTGAAAGCAGCATGGCCTTTCCGTCCAGAGCAGCCCCGACAATCACCACTTCGATACCCTTTTCCTTGATGCGATCGGCGTAGAGCTCGAGTTCCTGTGCGTTGGAGATGTCCACCTGCGCGGAGACAACGCGCAAATTGGCGGCGAGCGGAGTTGCCTGAGCTACAAGTTGTTCAACCACGCTGTTGGCAAGTCGCGATTGAACTGTTGCCAGCTGACGCTCTGTTTCCTTAACGGAGTCGCGCAGTGTGCGGACGCGATCGAGCACGTCTGCCTCGGCGCATTTGAGGAGGTCAGCCGCCTGTTGAATGTTATTTTTGAGGCCTGCCAGTGTATCCATGACGCCCCAGCCGGTCACTGCTTCAATACGGCGAACACCGCTTGTCACAGAGCCTTCGGATGTGATTCGGAACAGGCCAATCGAACCTGTCGCAGGCACGTGCGTTCCGCCGCACAATTCCATCGAAAATCCACTGATGTCCAAAACCCGCACTGCGTCGTCGTATTTTTCATCGAAGATGGCCATGGCACCCATCTTTTTAGCGTCGTCGAGCTTCACATTTTCGTGCGTCTGCACGGCGGTATTCTTCAAAATCTCCTCGTTGACCAGCGCTTCGACACGTGCGAGTTGTTCACGTGTCACAGCGCTTGGATGCGAAAAGTCGAAGCGCAGGCCATCCGGTCCGACGTATGAGCCTGCTTGGCGGACTCCATCACCCAGCACAACCTGCAGGGCTTTGTGCAGCAGGTGAGTCGCCGTGTGATTGCGCATGGTCGCCGAGCGGTTCTTCATATCGACCAGCGCGGTGATTCCCTTTGAGAACATCTCTTTGAGAGCAGCCGCAGGTGTCGTTTCGCTGTCTTCGCCGCTCCACTCGGGGTGGCGGAGCAGGTGGACAATGGCGGCAGCAGATTTGCGCACATCGACGACTTCAAAATCTTGGTCGCTGCCGTCGGCACCGCTCACGCGAATCCAGCCTGTGTCGGCAACTTGTCCACCGCCTTCTGGATAAAACGGAGTCTGCGCCATCCACAGCTCGAAGTATTTGTTCTTCAGCTGTCGGACCCGCGCGATGCGTCGCCCTTCAACAGAAACCTTTTGCACGGCGACGTCGCCGACTTTTGCATTGCCCGCGGTGAATCCGTAGCCCGCAAAGTTCTTGAGGTCCGTCTGGCTGATGTTGTTGATTTCAACCCAAGCGGAATCGTCCTGATCAAACTTATAGAATTTGGCTTCGGCGCGGCTTTTTTCTTTTTGTGCCTGCATGCAGCGGACGAATCCGTCGAGGTCGGCTTTGAGTCCGGATTCCTCGCAAAGGACGCGTGTGAGGTCGGAGGGAAAGCCGAAAGTGTCATGGAGAATGAAAACCTCTTCGCCCATGAGCATGTTTCGACCCTGTGCACGCGCCTCGTTGACGAACGCCTGAAACTTGGCAAGACCGCTTTCGAGCGTGGCGACAAAGCGCGCCTCCTCATTGCGGATGAGCTCCTGAACGCGTTTCTGCTGTTGTACGATTTCAGGAAAAAATTCTCCAAACTCTTCAACAACTGCAGGGACAATGTCTGTCAAAAACGACTGGCCCTTGGGCAGCGACGGGTTGAGCCTGTGAGCATGGCGCACGGCGCGGCGCAACACACGCCGCAAAACATACCCGCGTCCTTCGGCGCTGAAGTTGGCGCCATCGGCCAGCGTAAAGGTCAACGTGCGGATGTGGTCGCACACAACATTCAGACTCTCGTTTTCGTGCTTGGTGCGTGCTGCTGGAATTTGTGCACGCTTGAGAATCGCCGCACGAATTCCTTCGAACGAATCGATTTCAAACGCAGACGTTTTGCCTTGCAGGAGTGCTGTGACGCGTTCCAGACCGGAGCCCGTGTCGACACTCTTGAAGGGCAGCTCTTGGAGCGTGCCGTCTTCTTTTTTGTCGTATTGCATGAAGACAAGGTTCCAGAACTCAAGATAGCGGTCGCAATCACAGCCTGGGCCGGCCTTGCAATCGAATCCCTTGACGTCGCATTTGCCGACTGCAGGACCTTGGTCCAAATGGAGTTCGGTGCACGGACCACATGGCCCAGTGGGGCCCATCGTCCAGAAGTTTTCTTTGTCGCCCAAGCGGACGATGCGCTCTTTGGGCATGCCCGTCTTTTGCCAGATTTCGGCCGCTTCGTCGTCGGTGTCGTGCACACTCACCCACAGCTGCTCGAGCGGAAACTTGTATACGTCGGTCACCAGTTCGTAAGCCCAGCGGATTGCATCGTGCTTGTAATAATCGCCGAACGACCAGCTGCCGAGCATTTCGAACATCGTGCAGTGTCGGCCGTCTTTGCCCACGTCGTCGAGGTCGCCGATGCGTATGCACTTTTGTGAGTTGGTCGCGCGCGAGTAGGGACGCTTCTCGACGCCTGTGAGGGCATCTTTGAATTGTGCCATGCCTGCGATTGTAAAAAGTATGGTCTTGTCGCCCACTGGAATTGTCGAGCTGCTAGGCACGAAGGTGTGATTTTTATCTTTAAAAAACTCGATGAATTTCTGGCGGACCTCGCGGCTCTTCATTTCAACTCCAATGAAGCAAGTTTGCGTTTTTCTATAGCGATGAATCGCTTTGGCGACAGGTGAGTATTGCAAACACAGGGTCTTTTGGTCAATCGGACTGAGCTATCGATTGTCTGGCTCAGTGGGAGGTATTGCCATTATCAGTGGCGTTAAGCCTCGGAAAGATTGATAAAATATAAGGCAATTTAAGTTTGGTCTGGATTAATCCGCTAACTACGCATGGGGGTGAGGATGCGTCTTTCCGGATTTTACATAACTTGGATTGCAGTGCTGCTGATGAGTTCCGCCTGTCGTCAGACTGGCTCTGGGAGTGCAGACAGCGCGGAGGCCTCGCTTTCATCATCCTCGACAATTGTCGGTCTGAAGTCGGTGACCGGCGGCAATCTGCAGCTCAGTCAGCGCTCGTGGCGCAGCATCGTAGAGGGAGTGAAGTGCAGGGTTGCGCTCGGCACCGAACAGCTCGAAGTTGTGCCCGTCAGTCGTCAGCGGGCCTTGAGTGCGTCGGGAAAAGAGTATTTCTTAACCTTGCCTGAGGCATTAGATTCCTCACTCTGCAGCGGCAATGAGAACGCTGTAAACTTTGATTATAAATCGTTCTATGTGAGGCTCGAAGACGTTGAGCTGCAAACGTCTGACTCAGTGGTGCCCGCTCCGGTGCCAGTTGCCCCAGTTTCGACCGACGATTTGCGATCCGTCCGTGCAGAAGCACTGGCGCGTGACATGGAAAAACGTCGCTCGGCAAACGGAACACGATGCGGACTTACTTCGTTTGGTTCGCGCGGATGTTGGTCTTGCGTGGGTTGGGCCATGACCGAAACAGGTAACTACCCAAACGGTTTGGGCTCTCTCGCGGATGCCAACCCGAATGGCTTTCTGCGCGCCACGCAAGCAGCGCGCTCGCGCAAGGGAGCTGATGGAGTTGTGGATATCAATGGCAAGCGGTTTCGTTCCCTCATTGCGCAATACCGATCGACACCTTCACTGGCGCCGCGTGGTTCTATTTTATTTTGCAACACATCTGCTGCCGGACATGCTGCAGTCATCACCAAACCTGCCAATGAAATGCGCAGCGATGTGATTGAGATTCTGAGCGACCAGAGCCGGCAATCTCTTTGCTGGGAGCAGGTGCAGGAAATTCTTTTTCCTCTGGATTAGTTTTTTCAATTTTGTCAATTTGACGTTTTGCCCGCAGGCTTGCTTGCGGGCTCAATTCATTCCGGATACCTTTCTCACTCGGCGTTCGAAAAGATCGCATTTAACGATGAACAAATGATGAAGGAGACCCGCTGTGGCTTTCACACTTCCTCCGCTTCCCTATGCGCTTGATGCTCTCGCACCCCACATTTCCAAGGAGACGCTTGAGTTCCATCACGGCAAGCATCACAATGCATACGTAACAAAGCTCAATGAGCTCGTTCCGGGAACGAAATTTGAGCACGCGAACCTCGAGGAGATCATCCTCTCAGCTGACGGCGCTATCTACAATCAGGCAGCACAAATCTGGAACCACACCTTTTACTGGAATTGTCTCAAGCCAAATGGCGGCGGCAAGCCCACAGGCGAACTGCTCAAGGCGATTGAATCAACCTGGGGTTCATTCGAGAAGTTTAAGGAAGAGTACACCAGCAAGACTGTCGCTGTGTTTGGTTCAGGCTGGTCCTTTCTGGCCAAAGACAAATCAGGAAAATTGCTGATCACACAAGAGGGCGCCGCAGGCAACCCGATGAAGCAGGGCCTGAAGCCGCTCATGACCTGTGACGTCTGGGAACATGCTTATTACATTGATTTCCGTAACCGCCGTCCCGATTACATGAATGCCTTTTGGAATCTTGTGAACTGGGACTTCGTTGCCAAGAACTTTGCAGGCTGAATCTGAGTCCTGATTCTCCCTTCATTTACAAATGAAGAGATTCGTTTCGCAGCTCGGACATTTTGATGGCGAAATGTCCGGGCTGCCTGTGCAAAACGGCCGTCCGGCTCGTCCAGCGTCACATGCGGGAA
Organism: Pseudomonadota bacterium; assembly: GCA_041171905.1. Lineage (GTDB taxonomy): Bacteria > Bdellovibrionota_B > Oligoflexia > Silvanigrellales > Silvanigrellaceae > RFOM01. The sequence continues at coordinate 8,851 of JBEDKY010000216.1, read as the reverse complement.
GGTTCGTTCCGAACTTGCTGGTGTCAACGTTCGTACCCGTCTCATCCATCAATGACGGGCCGTAATAATCCAACGTACAGCTCTCAACCTCTGTGTGATACTGATACCATCGCAGCGCGGAGTGCTTCGCCTTTCGCAGAGGCGAAAGTAAAACTCTGTCAGAACTCATCACCGCCACTCTAAAATAGTAATCGCCGTTCGTGTTGAGTTTGGCATTCGCATCACTTGAAAAAATCAGTCCGCAGTTTCCGAGAAGAGGATCGAGCGGGCCGCTGGAAGTGTTTCGAAATGTCGAGTCGCTGCAATCTTCGTACTGACTGACAACCTCGACAGCAGTGGACGACTGTTCTCCTGTCCATGCGGCAACGTCGGCGATGTTTTTTCCATACCCAATGAGCACAACAGACCCTTCAGGGGCATCCCACTCGAAGCGGACTGAGCTGCCGATGCTGACGTCTTCGTGTTTTGCACTCCCTGTGAGTCCTCTGATGTGCGGTAAAATCGCGAAAGACTTTCCATCGCTATTCGTTGGCAGGCTGAGCGATGAAATATGGTATCTGTCGTCTTGTCCGCCAGCAGTTGGTTGTCCAATCGGAGCACGTGGCAACATGAGAGCAAGTCTGGGTTCAATGCTCCTTGCGGCTGTCGGCTCATCTTTCGCAGCTTGTACGAGCGGGGCAAGATCGGGAGGGAGCGAGATTGACACAACTCTGTCGAAGAGAAATGAATCGCCGGAATCTGGATCGGTCTTTTCAAAAGAGAGACGAATGTCGAAGTCAACTGCGGGAATTCCCAGAACTGGAAGAACGAATTCACCCAATGAATCCGTCTTGGTAGCAACATTTGTTTCAACCACTGTCAGGCCAGCATCTGCGACTGGGCTTCCATCCGGATTCAAAAATATTCCTGTCAATTTCGGGCTATTCAAAAACACCGAAGCGGTGTTGTCTGGAACTGGGGTGATTTGCACTGTTTCAGGCTTGGTGTCGGCGGGTTTTTCTGTCCCGGCAAACTCTTTGATGATGGCAGAAGTGATCGCCGAACAAGCCGACACCGTTACGAGCGGTACGGACAAAAACAGCATGCAAAAGCTCAAACGTCTGCCGAGCATCCCGTCCTCCCTTATTGCTTAGGGGATCGGTCCGGCTGCAGCTGAACTTGAGTCAAATTGCGCGAGCGGCGACTTTTAAGGTTGCGAAGATACGAATAAAAAAACCTGCAGGTCATCTCATCGCTGACCTGCAGGCTGGGTGGGCTAAGGATTGGAGGGTTTAGGAATGGGGCAGGGATTTGGATTGGCGGGATGTGGAGATGAGTGAAGTGACAATCGAAACACTCAAAAGGCTGCCGACGACTGCGAGTGAAATCATCGGGGGAATCTTCACATAATCGACCGCAATCATCTTGCCGCCGACAAACAGCAGCACTGCGGCCAAACCGTACTTCAAGTGAACGAAGCGGCCGGCAAGGTCGGCAAGAACAAAATAAAGCGAGCGGAGTCCCATGATGGCAAAAATGTTGCTCGTGTAAATGATGAAAGGCTCTTTTGAAATCGCGAGAATCGCCGGAATGGAGTCGACGGCGAACACCACGTCGCTGCTCTCAACCAAAATCAGCGCTGCGAGCATTGGAGTTGCAACCCATTTGCCATTTTCCTTGATGACGAATTTTTCTTCGTCAATTCGGTTCGTCACCGGCATGACCCAGCCGAGCATACGCAGCGGCAAGCTCTTCTCGACGTGAAGCTCTTTTGTTTCTGTGTCCTTGAGCATCTTGAGCGCAGTGACAATGAGCAAGCCGCCGAAGAGGTAGATGGTCCAGTGGAAATTCTCGATCAGTTTCACGCCAGCAAAGATCATGACGGCGCGCAAAATGAGCGCGGTCAGAACCCCCCAGAAAAGGATTTTGTGCTGGTAGAGCTGCGGAATCTTAAGCGCAGCAAAGATCATCGTAAAGACGAAAATATTGTCGACGCTCAGTGATTTTTCGACGAGATAGCCGGTCAGGAATTCAACCGCGTATTGTTTGCCGAACTCGAAGTACACCCAGACGTTGAACATCAACGCAAGCGCGACCCAGACGACGGTCCAGCCGAGTGCCTCTTTCATGGAGACGATGTGCGACTTGCGATGAAAGACACCCAGATCGAGTGCAAGCATGACAAAGACAAATAGATGAAATAATATCCAAAATGACGGTTGAATTTCGCTCATGTTTTCCCTCAACTTTCCCTTGTGTATTATCGTCAGAAGTAAGTTTGATTAAATAACATAAAAAGATATATACACTTCGATTAAATCGAACAAATGGGTGTTCTGATTTTTGTACTCGAACTGAGACCACGGTAGCGGCGATGGGAGAGATTGATGATCTGGCTGAACTATCATCATCTGCTTTATTTTAGAACAATTGCAAACGAAGGCTCGATTGCACGCGCTTCCGAAAAGCTGCGAGTTGGTCAACCCGCGCTCAGTGCTCAATTGCGTACATTCGAAAACACCTTGGGGCATGCCCTTTTTGAGCGCACGGGGAGGCGCTTGACACTCACCGAGGCAGGTCGAGTTGTTCTCTCCTATGCAAATCAGATAGCCGAAATCGGAGATGAGCTCTTGCAGGTTCTTGCCGACGGTGCCCTTTCAAAGCGAGTTTCAGTGAACGTCGGAATTCAAGATTGCCTGCCCAAGCGCTTGGCTGTCGTCTTGGTAGAGCGGATGACTGAGCTTTTCCCCTGCCGAGTGCGGCTTGTTGAGGGACACGCCTCGGTTCTTTTCAGTGAGCTGGCGAATCATACTCTAGATGTTGTGATCTCAAACCAGATGCCGTTCGCAGAAGACCTCAAAGGCTTGCGTTCACGCAAGATAGCCACATTGCCTATTTCTCTTTTTGGTGCCGAGAAATATGCCCATTTAAGTAAAGCTTTCCCTCAGTCAATGAGTGGTCAACCGCTCGTGTTGCCGACAGTCCACAGCCGCACGCGACACGAGTGCGAACGCTGGTTCTCTGAACAGCGCGTCAATCCTCAATTGGTCGTTGAGGCGCAGGACACAGCAGTGCAGAAGTCGCTGGGAGTGTCTGGCGTCGGCCTAATCGCGGTGCCGCGCGCAGCCGTGGCTGACTTACTCGAAGAGCGGCGTCTTTTTTTGATTGGTTCCCTTGAGGGAGTCAATGAAGAAGTTTGGTTATGCACTGCGGAGCGGAAAATCCCTAACCCCGTTGTCGAGGTCGTTGAGACAATCAAGGACCTTCTTCGGGGCTTTTGATTCCGTTCGGGTGGTTGGCGCGGTACTCGCGCAGCATTGTGTTTGAGTCAGCAATAGCCTCGGTTGAAAAAATCCGCCCGACGAGGAAGCGCGAAGTCTGCGATGAGGCCTCGCGATCGCTGAGCCTGCGTTCATGATAAATAAGCTCGTGTGCAATCAGTGCGGCTTTGTTGAAATCATCCAGGCTCTGCCAGAGTTCGTTGTTCACCTGTATGATGTCGTTTGAATCATCAAAAATGGCAATTTGCTTGAAATGGCAAGACCTTGGCAATTGCGGGACAACGCCGAGGTCGGTGGTTTGTCCCTGCATGCGGGGAATGTATTGAGCGCGGTTGTCCCACCATTCAAGCAGTGAGTCGCCCGTGAGCGGATTCGGCAGGCTGTGTGCGTTTCCGAGCACAATTGGCAGCTGTTTTGCCAAGAGATCCAATTCTTTTTCAAGAGAATCCTGGTGTGCGCGAAGGGTCAGGTTCAGGACATGACGGGCTTCGTACAGGTCGAGAATCGTGACGTGGCCGCCCACTTTGTGCAGGCTGTGGCCGTCGCACACGACCACGTGGCCACCGCCGCTCGTTCCCACGCCCGCCCGCGCTTTGGAGAAGAACATGGAGAGGAGAAACACACAGCTGGTGAGCAGAAGGTTGATTTGTTTCATAACCCCGTCCGTTGACTAATTGGTCTGAGCGTGGTTTTTAATCCTTTAGCATTGATGTTTCAAGACTCTGAACTGGAAATTTGTTGTGTTGGATTCAGCCGGTCACACATCAACGGTTGTTTATGATCATACCGATTACGTGCAGTTTTTGAATGCACGCCTGAAGGCTATGCCGCAAGCGCGCGGGAGTCAGGCCGCGCTTGCAAAGTTTCTCGGAGTTCAATCTTCTTTTTTGTCTCAGGTCATTTCGCGGCGAGCACATCTCAGCCGTGAACAGGCTATTCGTGTCGGCGAATTTTTTGCGCTCCCCTACGATGAATTGCGTTTCTTCATGTTGCTTGTGGATGCTGAACGCGCAGGCAGCAAAACATTGGAGAATTTTTACCGCAGCGAAATGCAGGCACTCCTAAGGGAGCGTGAAGAGGTGCAGGAACGTATCGGCGTCCACGAACAGCTCGCCGACGAGGCCCAGACTGTCTACTATTCAAGCTGGGTCTACGGTGCTGTGCATATTCTTTCAGCGCTGCCGGGAACGCAAACGGTCGCGGCCATTGCGGCTCATCTCCGCCTTCCCGTCGAGCAGATTTCGATGATCGTTGCCTGGCTCAAGAAGAATGAGCTCGTCGTTGAGGATGCTGACGGTCACCTTTCAATAGGCAAAGGGCGCATTCACATTGGACGGCATTCGCGGCACGTAGCCCGTCACCACGCAAACTGGCGCATCAAAACCCTCGATGCCCTCGAGCGAAGCTCGCCCGCCGACCTTCATTACACAGCTTTTTTGGGGATTTCCAAAGAAGCTATGGCCCTGCTGAAAGAAAAGCTGATGAGCTTTTTGCAGGACATTGAGCCAGTCATTGCGGATTCGAAAGAGGAAAAGGGCGTTGTTCTTTTGCTCGACCTTTTTGAGTTGAATTGAAACGCTGTCTTCTTTTTTTTTCGCTAAGTGATCGGTTTGAATTCGCAAAAAAGGCAGGAGCGCGCGTCCGTTTCTCGAACGCGCGACCGGAGGGTAGGGACCTTCAGACGGTGAACAATGTTCCGCCGCGGCCAGTGAAGTGAGGACTGGTGGGACTTTTTGGTGAGCCAGTGAGGCAGGTTTTCTGCTCACACACTATCAGCGGACGAACATCTCGAATAGATTAAAGTGTTTACTAAAGGCTTCATAAGTTAATTAGATACTAACGGTTCACAAAAACCTAAAACGGCATCTGCGCCATTGCACAGATGCCGTTCTGCGGTGTGTGGAATTAATTTGCAGGCTGACTTGTTTGCCCGGCTGCCGACGCAGCTTTTTCGGCCTCCTGCAATTTCACCTCTGCGTCGTGCTTTGTGATGTAGCATTTATCCATCTTGAGCTGGTCTTTAAACATACACGCAGCAGTGATGACATACTGGCCCTTCTTGGGATCTTTGAGAAACTCCGCGAACCCTTTGATGGACGAAATCAGAGCAATACCGGATTGGAATTCGTCACGGGAGATATATGTTCCTTGCGTCGTCAGCGCACCCCACAAACGTGCGAAGGTCTTGGAAGCAAAGATCTGGCTGAACAAATCGCTCTCTAATGTCAGTTCGTGGGCGAGGTCTTCCTTTACAAGGTTGCGGTTGTAGATACGGAACGCCTCGATCACTGGATCCGGTTTCTCGCGGTCGATGCCAAGTTCCTTGAGAGCCTTGAAATAGAGCTCATTGTCGTCATCCATTTTTTTGTTCATGGTCGCCGGTGGCACATACAGCTCGGCAATCAGTTGCTTTTGCCTTGCCGAGAAGGCGTTCGGTTCTCTGCTAGACAAATCGTCTGTCAGTCGTTTCACGTCGTCGTCTTTCTTGATGATGCCCGCGTTGTGGCAATTCATGCACGAGACGCCGTTGACAATCGCTGAAACAAACTGGGTCGGGGCTCCGTCTTGTCGCACAATGAATGTCGGACCCTTGTCGATTCTTTTGCCGTCGGCTGTGGCGAGATAGTAACCAAACAGTCCATTTGGGAGGTGGTAGATGACCTCGCCGCCATCATGTTTGAAGGCGACGGGATCACCAATTTCGTCGGGAATGACTCCCTCGAGCAATTCGCGTGGTCCGAGTGGACGGATGAACAGGTTCTCTTCTTCTCCAAGATTCCCGAAGTCGTAACTGATCCAGTAGCCAAGACCATTGACTTGGTCATGCCGTTCGATCATCCGGTTGAAACTCGATACGCCCGAGTTCTTGAAGCCCGCACGGATCACTTTTTTATCTTTGAGGTTCTGATTAACGTCGATCCCGAGCTTGGCATCGAGAGCCTGGCGTGTTTCTCCCTGTTGAAGAAAGCGATTGTATATGTCCGGAAGTGCCGCGGTGGCTGCAAACCAGTCAGCTCTTAGAGATAGCATGAAGTTCCCAACTTTTCCTTGATTGCGTTATGTTGACTACCTCCTGCAAGTGCAAAGCTGTCGCTATTGCAGAAGGGATAAAAATCCGTGACGATTGATTCAAAATCGTTTACTTTTTGGGCCAGGTCCTTGATGTTGACTGCAAACAGAAGGTTGTTCTCATCAATAGCGCGCGGCAGAATGATACGTGATGCAAGGGAAACCGAATTCAGTACTTTTGCAAATGCCTTTCTGAAAATTTCAACGTTTGCCGATGTGATTCCCTGATTATACGGAACGTGAAGAGTGAAATACCGCATCCCTTCGCGCGCGGATTTCGACTGTAGCTCCGGCCGTTCTAGATCCTTTTCGATCAGCTTGTACATCGCCTCCAACGTGACGGTTGCACGTTTGGGCTCTTTTAGGCTTTCAATCCACTTCTTAATCACTTCCAGTCTTTTCGAATCAACCAGCTTGCCCGGGGGCATGTTCACTTTCATGCGTTGATAGATGAGAGATTTGTCGGCATCACCAGCAACGATGAAGCGCTTGCTGGAGATCATTTCTTCGACGTTCTCTACCGAGCCGAAGTTCCCAGATTTGGTTTTCCCGTCATGGCACGAAGCGCAATTATCCTTGAGGATTTTGCTCGCCTGCAGGTTCAAATCGCCGTTCACGTCATCGGTTTTCGTTGGTGGTTTTCCTGGGCCACCGATCAGAGCAGGTGGAGGAATGGTGAGAAGCTTGTCGCCGGCAGTTTCATACTGCTTGGTGCAACTGACGGCAAAAACCGATGCCATTGCAAGAAGTAAACCCCTCATTGCTTCCCCCTCTTCGGCCGCCTCTAGGGTCAGGGTCGGCAAAAATGACCTAACTCTTGACTATGGGTTGTGTCTTTTTAACTAAGCTGCTGATATAGATAATTTATTGGTTGATTTTATGCAGATTGAGAAGCCCGTGAGGCTACTTCGGCCTCGGTCAGGGTCGCCTTCTCCAAGGGCGGTTTTTCTGTCGGTTTCAGTTTCGGTGTTCTAGCCGGAGGTAAGTGCACGTGGAAAAGGTTGTTTTGCTTTCGTGCGAGTGTCCGGGGTTGCCGCTTGGTTCGCAGTCTGTCGCCGGTGGACCAACCTGCTTCCTTGTCCCGCCTGCGGGGCCGTCGTTTTCGGAGCGACTTGTACGAATTTCATTGGAGCAACGGCTTGCCACAGTTGGGCTGGTCACTTTGCTCACCGACATCCTCGACCGTGATGCGCTCGTTTTGCTTAAGGCCCGTCTTCCCAATCTTCGCCTTATCGCCAACTATGCCGTCGGTTTTAACAACATTGATGTGCAGGCCGCAAAGGAACTCTCGTTGGCCGTGACCAACACACCCCACGTTCTTGCCGACGCGAGCGCTGATTTGACTTTGGCTCTCATGCTGATGGTCGCTCGCCGACTCTGCGATGGAGCAAACGAAATTCAAACGCGCGGGCGCTTTTCCGGATGGTCGCCCGGCTATGGTTTGGGCATCGATTTGAGCGGGCGCACGCTCGGCATTGTTGGCTTGGGCGACATTGGAAGAAAAGTTGCGGCCCGTGCGAGGGCGTTTGGAATGGAGGTCGTCGCTTTGCAATCTTTGCGTGGTGGAGCCGTCCGGGAAGATAGCGTGCCCCGTCTTTCGGAAGCTGAGTTTCTCGCTGCGACCGATGTACTTTCGTTGCATTGCCCGCTCACACCACAAACCCGATTGTGGCTCAATGCTGCGCGCATATCTCGGCTCAAAAGTGGTTCGCTTGTCATTAACACTGCACGCGGAGATGTTGTTGATGAAGCTGCACTGGCTGCAGCGCTGCAGAGCGGTCATCTTTACGGTGCAGGTTTGGATGTGTTTTGCGGCGAACCCGTGGTGAGTGATGTGCTCCGTGCCGCACCCAATCTTGTGATCCTTCCGCATCTGGGTTCTGCAACGGTTGAAACGCGCGCTGCGATGGGTGCCAAGGTGATGGATAATATCCACGCAATGCTGGCCGGACAGATGCCATTACCCACGCAGGTCAATCGTTAACGAAACGACACAATTGCTCTAGAATTTTTGCTGTGTTCATAAACTCACACTCAAAACACGGAAAGTGTCCTTCATGACGAATCCGTCAGCGGTCGATCCTTCCTCACAAGAACGCGCAGCACTTGCCAAGCGCACGGCGTTCGCAAGTCTGGGTGTTCTTCTCTCCCGTCTGTCGGGTATCTTTCGCTCGCAGGTCGTGAATGCGGTGTTTGGTGCCAGTACCCGTCTGGATGCATTCAACGTTGCACTGCGATTTCCATCTGTGTTGCGCGATCTGTTTGCCGAGGGCGCGCTTTCCGCAGCGTTCACGAAGGAAGTCGTCGAGGCTCGCCGGGAAGGCGAGGATTCGCTGCGGAATCTGGTTGCGGTGGTTTCGGGTTTTTTCCTGTGTGTGACTCTGGGAATGTCATTGCTGGGTTGGGCTTTTGCCGAACCGATTGTCGGCTCGGTGAGTTCGTCCGAGTTTCGCACCCGCGGCGGTTTTCAGCTCGCCGTCAATTGTTTCAAGGTGCTGGTTTTTTATCTCCCGATTGCCATG
>JBEDKY010000215.1:0-2814 GCA_041171905.1 Pseudomonadota bacterium | reverse complement strand
AGATTTTTCCGAGAAAAATGGATCGCAAAAGGTGTAGAATCATCGCAGTTGCCATTTTTTGGAGTGAAAACGGTTTTCTACACATCTTGAAGATTTGGGTTCACCCTGACTTTTCTGCTTGATCTGTATATTCATGATTCTGCTTTCTGTGCTTAATTGTCATTCAATTCCGTGCACCTAGCCGCATGTATTTCTAGTCCTACGAGAAATCTGTATTTTTACTTTGTGGCGTAGTGTGTGGTGAGTTTTTGGACGAGTCTGTTCGCGCAAGCGAAGAGGGTCGGACAAAAACGAACGGCGTAGCCAAGAGGGGCGAACGCGACAGCGTTCGGGACCCCGAGTGGCGCAGCGGAAAGCAAGGACTCGAATAGGACGCGCAGCGATGGGAGCGTGTGCGACCTGAGCGGAGTATTCTTGGCCTGAGATGGCGATTGCAAAACTGGATTCATCGTCCTCTCCTGAAGCATGGGGTGATGGCTCTTTGCCGCGACAAGGGCTCAAGCCAACGAGGACTTTGAGTTCAGAATTTCGTTCTGTGAACTGTACAAAATTGGAACAGGAAAAGTGGGGGTTTTCAGGGGGCGTGGTGTTTCAGAATGAGACACAAAATGAGAATACCTCCGATAATACATGTAAAAAACGAATACGCTGCGATTGAGGCAGACTCTTGCGCTCGTGGGTGTCGTGTTCGATCATCCGAAGGTTAATAATCTGGACTCCAGTTCTGGTACTGCCAATTGCACCAGCCCGCTCCCGGCAGTTGATTGATTGCAGCAACGATTGGACAGGAGCAGATTTCGACACCGGATGGCCAGACTAAAGAGGTCCCCCTTCCGCATCCGAAAAAACTTAAAACACCCCCGCTTGATGCACTTATCCAAACTGACCGAAGACGCGGTGAGTTTGCGCTTTCCGCAACCCGCCCTGCCGAAAGAGCCGAGATTTGAGGAACCTGCCTCACCAAAAGACGAACTTGAGCACAAGGTCAGACGACGGCTAACCAAAAAGTTGAGTTGCGAGGGCTGACAGGGGAGATTTTTCGGGAAGACTGAGGACGCAAAGAGCTTAATTTGCTTAGACGCCGCTAAGACGCAACCAGAAAAGGGGCCAGGACACTCTAGCCCGACTTCAACTGAACCCAAGTCGTTGAGTCGGAATGTCGCTCCGCGGAAGGAATATGATGGCATCAAACTCCTCGCCGGGGTTGATATCAATCTCATATTTTCTGTCGCCTTGAGAGGGGGCATAGCTCCCAAGAAATGATCGGATTCGTTTCTTCGCGGTCACGGGTGTTGCTCTCAGATTGAGCCATGTGTTTACGTTTGAAGCGGATGTTGCGAAGTCATGTTCCCAGAGCTCTTTATTGTAGCTGATTCCCGTGATTGTGAAACGTTCAGGGTTTTCAGAAAAACAGTGCTCAGGTTCCTCCCGAAGGGCCCATATGTCGCCCTCCCCAATGAGGGTTCCCACGGCGATGTAAGAGTTGCCTAGTTTTTCCCTCAAAAAGAATCCGGCCGGTCTGAGCATCCAGGGCATGGACGGGTTTGGGCTCGATCGGGATGAAACGTGGGCGTTGTGTGCCCAAAAGAGTGTCTTGCCTCGCTCAAGGACTTTGAGAACGTTTTCCGCCATGTTTCTATCGCGGCCTTCAAAATCGCGGACCCGGAAACGTTCATGGTGTTGGGTGAGTGACTCCAATAGCTGAGTCAGGCGGAACTTCGTTGGATCAGAGATGCGACGCTTTTCCACGGCATCAAGGGTTTTGCGGACATCATCGAAGTTGATCAGGCCCTCTCGCGGATGCGCAAAAGCGCCGACGATCTCTTTTGTTTCTTGCAGAGTTTCGACTTCTGCGGCGAGTTCCTTGAAAACCAGACCGGTCTCTGTCTCCACGATGGCGTCGACACCTAGAATCTGAACGCGCATCTCTGTTGTTCTCCGCGAGTTTTCTGTTCGCAGGATTCCGAGAAAGGATTTGAACTCGGCGGCGTCGTAGATGTGATAGCTGGAGGCCAGGACTTGATCGACTGCGTCGATTTCAGAGTTGATATACTGGTCCAACTTGATTCCAACAGCTGTTGGAACTTCCAACGCAACGATTTGAAAACCGAGCTCGCGAATGGCGGCCAGTGCCATCTCTGTTTTGAGTTCAAGGATCTGTCGTGTGCCGTGTGTTACCTCGCCCAGACCAATACACGAGGCTGTTCGAGCAAGCTCAAGAAAAGCTTCCATGGCAAACTCTGCGACGGTCGAGTTTTGAGTTGTCATGATTTGCTCCTCAACGAGTCGTTTCGCATGTGATGTTCTCTTCTTTGACCCGAATTGCTCTTCCCATCGTGACTCAATCTTGTCTTCGGGCAAAGACTACCACGAAGTCGCTCACGCGTGAGACCATTTGACAGACAGAAACCTCTTGCGGAGACAAGTATGCTTTGCCGCTCCACGTTGCGCCGCCACGTAGCGCTTTCTCAACCCACGGTCGCTCTTTCTCTCCTTCTCGCTGCTTCTTCAGCACACGCCGCTCAGAGTGTGGGTGTTGCCGCCAGCGTCATTGGGAAAGCCAAAATTCTGAGGGATGGCAAAGAAATTCCAGCCACCAGTGGCAGGTTCTTCGGGCAAAAAACAAAAATCGCTCAAACGAAAACGGATCTCCTGGGCACAGCTGCTCAAACGCACTTTCAAAATCGACGTGCTCAAATGCGACAAATGCGGCGGGCGCATGAAACTCGTGGGCGTCGTGTTTGACCAACCCACCATCACAACAACGCTGCGCGCATTGGGTCTCCCCGTGCGGGCGCCTCCCATTGCACCAGC
>JBEDKY010000214.1:0-3782 GCA_041171905.1 Pseudomonadota bacterium | reverse complement strand
GGCGACGTTGAACGCCGTAAGGCAAGTTCTTAGCTAAGCGATCTGCGTATTCATCAATGCCGATGAATTTAAGAATCTCGAGCGCGCGCGAGCGATTTTCGCGTTCTTCTCGGCGGGCGCGCGGCATTCCAAAAAGAGCGCCGAGTAATCCACTCTTTTTATGAACATCAGTTGCTGTGATGACGTTCTCGAGTGTGGTCATATCTCCCCATAAACGAATATTCTGAAAAGTTCGCGCCACTCCCATTTTGGTTATTTGAAAACGTTTCTGTTTATTGATTTCTGTACCAAGGAAATTGATTTTGCCATTAGTTGGCTTATACACGCCAGTAACAACGTTGAAAACTGTGGTTTTTCCAGCTCCGTTAGGGCCAATCAAGGCAAGTATTTCTCCTCTTTTGACTTCTAGATTCACATCATTGAGAGCGGTAACTCCACCAAACTTCATCGTTACATTTTGTAGAGAGAGAATGGTTTCAGACATCAGATTTGGTCTCCCTTCCTTACGATAGCTTTTTCACGCTTTTTACGTGGGAGTATTCCATCGGGGCGGAAATTCATGACCACAACAAGGACTACACCAAATACCAAGAGTCGAGCATCAGAAATAAAGCGAATACGGTCTGGCAGATATCCAAGAATTGTTGCACCGACTATAACTCCCCAGATATTGCCAATGCCGCCAAAAACTACGCATGCAAGAATTAAGATCGATACGTTCAGGGTGAACATTTCCGGTGCAATGAACAAATTCTTCGAACCATAAATCACGCCTGCCGCTCCACCTACCGCTGCACCCAATGTAAAGGACCAGATCTTGTATTTCAGAGTTGCAATTCCCATCAGCTCTGCAGCGTCTTCGTCTTGTCGGATAGCCTCCCATGCTCGACCGGGACGGCGGACGCTGAGCCGGCGAATCATCCATATTGTTAGCAGAATCATTACGACAACTACCCAAAAAAATACTTTTTGATCGTCTAGCTTAAATTCTAACGGTCCAATATTCGGTGGCATGGGAATATTAGCTATTCCATTTGGCCCTTTGCTCCAGGTTGAATTCAGAACAACAATGCGAACAATCTCGCCAAAACCTAGAGTGACAATCGCAAGGTAATCGCCGCGAAGCCTTAAGGTGGGCAATCCAAGAATCACGCCTGCCAACATGGCGAAGAGAATTCCAAATGGCATGATTTCCCAAGTATTTAGATTTGTAAGTGTTCCCATCAATGCCATCGTGTATGCACCTATCGCAAAGAAAGCTACATACCCAAGATCCAGCATGCCTGATTTGCCGACCACAATATTCAGTCCCAGCGCCATCAGTACAAAAATTCCAACCGGATAGACGAGCACTGCGTCATATGCCGCGATAGGTGTCGCTAAGAACGAAGCTCCGGCAAATGGAAGAAGTCCAACCAAAATAATCGAAGTTACTGCTATCGCAACTCGCTTTGCACGATTAGAACGCTCCCAAACGTCGGCGCCCCAGTCGCGCAAGTTCCAGGATTTTCTTATATTCATGAATCATGCCCTCGTAGTCTGGACGGCTTCGCCAAAAAGTCCATTTGGCTTGAATAGGAGTACAAGCACTAAGACAATGAAAACCGTAACGGCTTTCCACTGCGTCCCAAGAACGGCTGATGCATAGACTTCTAAAAGCCCGAGACTTAGCCCTCCATAAAAAGCTCCACGTATATTTCCAATTCCGCCAAGGACCGCCGCAGTAAAGGCTGCCATACCCATTGTGAACCCGATATTGAACTTCGTGTATTCGAATACAGTTATGTAGAAGAAACCTGCAGCTCCTGTTGCTAATCCTCCAACAAGGAAAGTAGTGGTAATTACAAGATTTAAATTCACACCCATGAGTTTCGCTGCATCTTCGTTCATTGACACCGCACGTATCGCCTTTCCCATGCGAGAAAGTTTGATGAAACGCTCAAGCAAGAAGAAGATCAATGCCGCTGCGACGATTGTTATTACTGTATCGAGGCGAATATTGGCGCCCCAAACTTCTGTCAAAATCATTTTTTCGAGCACTCGGGGTGATCCCACAGGACGCGAATCAGTCAGCAAGCGCATTACTTCTTGTAGAGCTATTGAAATACCTATGGCGGAAATAAGGGTCGCAAGTCGATTTGTTCCTTTGAGACGCAAGCGACGATAGGCAACGAATTCAACAAAAACCGCTGTAAGACCAGCCACTAACATTGACATCAAAAGGCTTGTGACCAACACTACGGCTAATTTTGTACCTGTTGCTGGCTCACTTGTTTGAGTGTAATTAAAAATATCCCGTGAAGTGATTACTGTTCCAAAGGTTCCCCACATAAAAATTTCAGAGTTCGCAAAATTAATCATGCGTAGTACTCCGTACACCATGGTGTAGCCAAGTGAGATCAAGACGTAGATGAAACCAAGGGCTATTCCCGCAATGGTCAGCGACCAAAATTGATCTATCAATACATCAAACATCTTGCTCCTTCACTATTTACCTCAATACAAAAACAAGGTAGAAGTCTTGAAAATTGATGGGCGTCTCGAGACCCTATAAGGAGCCTTCGAAACACCCATCAATCTCTCTAAACAATTGTCCTAGTTAATTACTTGATAATTCCTGTGTTAACTAGAACGCCATCCTTTGTAGTGAAGCCAGCGAAAAGTCCGTATGAAATGTCTCCATTCTTATCGAACTTAATTGTGTTTCCGCTGATGCTCTTACCGTTATAGGCCTTCACCCAAGCAAGCATCTTTGCGCGTGTTGTCTTGCCAGCCTTAATACCTGACAGCAAGATATTTGCAGCGTCAAATGACTCTACAGAATAGACACCTGATGAAACGCCCATCTTCTTTACGAAGTCAGCTTCCATCTTCTTGTCTACGCCTGCAAGGCCGCCAACGCCAGTAACTCTGGATCCTTCAGCTGCAGCTCCTGCAAGCTTTGGGAACTCCTGATTAAAGACGCCGTCGCCTCCGGCAAACACTGCCTTAGAACCTGAATCACGAAGCTGCTTAATGAAAACAGCTGCTTGGCTGTAATAACCGGTGTAGATAACAACATTGGCACCAAGGCTCTTAATTTTTGCAATTGTTGGTGCAAAGTCAGTTGTTGTGTTTGGAACTGAATCGCCTCCAACAAGAGTAGCTCCTGCTACCTTCTTCAAACCAGCTTCAACGAAGCCACGAAGAGGAACTGCATAGGCTGATTGGTCGTCAAACACGAAAACTTTCGCGCCTGAGACTCCTGCGGTTGCGTATTTAGCTAAAGCTGGACCTTGTAGGTCATCTTTTCCTACTACTCGGTGGAAAATTGGTCCACCAAAGTCATCAGATGTTGGGTCAGTTAGCGACACACGTGTTGCAGAGGGTGAAATGAGTGCCATTCCAACAGACTTGTAAAATGGAAGTGAAGCAATTGTTGCGCCGGAATATGCGGGTCCGACAATTCCAAGAACATTCTTATTGGCAGCGATACCTGGGGCGACTGTTCCTGCTACTGCAGGATCTCCCTGGTCGTCAATTGAAACAAGTTTGATCTTGATATTTTTATTCTTTGCTTCGAATAGTTTGATTGCGTACTTGACAGCATTCTGCTCATCGGTACCAGTTGATGCCTCGCCACCAGATAGTGGGCCCTGATATCCAATTGTGTAGGTCTTGACTGCTGCATTCGATGCTGGAGCAATCGCAACTGCAGAACCTGCAGCAAGAGCGATTACGGCAGCAACAGAAATTAAGCGTTGCTTCTTCATTTAATGCCTTTCATTCATGATCATGCCCCC
>JBEDKY010000213.1:0-4097 GCA_041171905.1 Pseudomonadota bacterium | reverse complement strand
GATTAAGCAAGAGCGTTTGATAGAAGTTCAGGTTGGGCACGACGAGTGTCTTGTTCGGCCAGATTGAAACCCCGTTGGAAGTGAGAGCAATTCCATGACGACACCACAGATCGAAGAAATCAATTCAACCCGTCGCAAATTTCGTATCGAAGTTCCCACTGTTTCTGTGAAGTCGGCATTCGATTCCGCCGTGACTGAAATTCAGCAGTCTGCTGAAATCAAGGGCTTCCGTAAAGGCAAAGTGCCGCCGGCTCTCGTGCGCAAATTCTTTGCTCAGGACGTTGCCAAGAAGGCATACGAAAAAGCAGTCAACGATTCATACGGCGAAGCCATCAAGACAGTTGATTTCCAGATTGTCAGCTTCCCGATGATCGACGTCGAAGGGCAATTTGAGGAAGGCAAGCAGTTCACCTACACGGCGACTGTCGACATCAACCCTAAGGTTGAAATCCAAGGCTACAAGGAACTTCTGCTGACAACCGCAGAAAAGGAACCAGAACTTGATGAGCAGCTCAACCGCACGCTGCGGCAGCTTGCGGCTGATGCAAATCAGTTGGCCGAAGAAACTTCAGGTCGTTCCGCTGCTAAGCACGATGCAGTGAAGGTCGACTATTCCATCAGCGTTGACGGCAAGGAACTCAGCGAGCGTTCCGCAAAGGATGTGACCCTGCACCTCGACGGAAGTACGCTGCCTGAGCTTGAAACTGGCATCATCGGCATGAAGACTGGCGACAGCAAAAAGATTTCGGTCAACTATCCCGAGACCGTCAGCGACGCGAACCTCAAGGGCAAGACAGCTGAATTCAGCGTCCGTTTGAACTCCATCCGCGTTTTTGATTTGACCAAGCTCGACGACGAGTTTGCAAAACGTTTTGGCGCCGAAAACCTCGACGCTCTGCGTTCGGCAATGCGCAACCAGATTGAAACCATGAACGACCGCAACAAGGTGGCCAAGTTCAAGGACGAGATCATCAAGCAGATTCTTGCAAAGAACACTTTTGACGTGCCTGAGAGCCTGATCGAGGGAACCATCGACCGCGCTATTGCAGACGCCAACAGCCGCCGCGAAAAAGGCCAGCAGCTCGACAGCAATGACGAGAAGGTTCGCAATGAGTACCGCGAGTGGGCATTGAGTGAAGTGAAGGGTGTTCTTGCACTTGGCCATATCGCGCGTCAGGAGGGTCTGACCGTCGACGACCGTGAGGTCGGACAAGAGCTGACAAACTTTGCGCTGCAGGCTGGAATGCGCCCGCAGGATCTTCTGCGCAACTATGGTCAGCAAGTGATTGAAGAGTTCCGCGGCAAGGTTCTTGTCGACAAGGTGCTCAAGCATCTGGTGGGTCTGGCCAAGATCGAAGTTCAGGCCGCGAAGGCCTGAGCCTTCTCTCCGCTGGAAACTTTTTTCCCCTTTTGTTGAAAAAAAAAATGTTTCGCGGAATAAATACTGTCGCTGGGTCGTATTCCCTGCAGAAGCTGCTCTCGGGTGGTCGGGCATGGAGCCAGAACTCTTCAAAGTAGCTTTGAACGATTGTTCATTGGAGGTTTCTCATGAAATTAGCTCTTGTTGCTATCGCTTCCGTTTTCGCATTCTCAACTGCTCTGGCTAACGAAGCTGCTGCTCCTGCAGCTGCTACCGACGCAGCTCCTGCTGCTGCGGCTCCTGCTGCTGACGCTGCTCCTGCAGCTGAAGCTAAGAAGGAAGACAAGGCTGCTAAGAAGGCTAAGAAGACAGCTAAGAAAGCTAAGAAGAAGGCTGCTAAGAAGGCCGCTCCTACCGAAGCTCCTGCTGCTGACGCCGCTGCTCCAGCTGCTGCACCTGCAGAAGCTCCTGCTGCTGCTCCTGCTCAGTAATTCGAGCAAGGTTGCTCCCGCTGCGAGGCGGGTACAGCTAAAAGACTCGGCTCCGGCCGGGTCTTTTTTTTATTCCGGGAGAATTGTTTGCGCTCGCACTGCAAAGGTGGATTCGCGTTTTCCGGCAAACCCGGTTCGTTTGTGAATCACAAAACCCGCCGTACGAAGGATTTTTTTCAGCACAGTCCTGCTTGCGTAGCTCGCAAAAACACAATTCTTTGCAGGCAAGGATGCGACCATTGATTCGAGTAAGTGTGCCTCCCACAAATCCGGACTCGATGACGGACTAAACGCGTCAAACAAGATGCAATTAAACTTTTCTCGCGGTGCGTTGGTTGCGATCAAAGTCTCTGTATTGAGTCGGGATTTGAGAATTATTCTTTGTTCAATCAAAAGTTGGTTGATGAATTTGTGAAGTGTCGTTTCGGATAGAGCAAAATGCTCGGCTGTCCGACGACAGATGTCCGCATAGACGCTGCCGAGCGGGTGGTTTTCGCGCAGACTCGGCCGGTTGCTGAAGTGGTGGCGAAAAGAATCTGCCAGTTCTTGATGTTCCTCGTAGGATTCAATGTAAAGGCGATCCGCAGACAGTGATTCTTTCAGTGCGAGGCCTGCTGCAAGGATTTCGTTGTAGCCGAGGCCCAAGCCGACGGAGGCAATACTCCAGAGTTGGTTTGAATCAATGAACGCGGACGATCGCGTTCGTGGCGGCAAAGAACAATCCAGCGCGGGCAAGTAGATGGCAAAGGTCTCGGACCACGCACCTTTAGAGCTGTGCATCGGTTCGCTCAAAGTGTGTTGTTGTTTTCCCACACGCAATGAGTAGCTCCCGTCGGCTGTTTCGAGAAGTTGGCAGCACAAATGATTCAACTGGAACTCTTTGACCGGCGGGGCGAGCGGCAGTGAGCCTGAATCAGTGGTCATGCAGGCCTTTGTTCACTGAGCGCGGCGGCAAGGAGAGATTGGGTGCGAGCAGATCGGCCAGCCCGCCCCGCAGGCTGTATGCCTCGCAGCCTGCGATGCGCCGCAGCAGTTCGGCTGCCTGCAGGCTGCGTTGGCCACTGCGACAAATGCAGAGAATTCTCTCCTGTCGAGGCTCGCTCAAGCGTTCAAGAATAAACTGAGCAAAGCGCGAAAGTGGCACGACTTTGAAGTTCAGCGCGGAGCCCGCAGAGTTATTGTCTGCCTTGGGCAAAGCGAGGATCTGCTGCAGGATGTCGTCCATGTGGCAGGTTGCCGCCTCAAAGGCCTCGCGCACATCCAGCACTGTGAATGATTGATTGCGCAGGCGTGTGGCCAATTCCACCTTGTTGCATTCGATCCCTGACGGCGCAGGCGTTGCGCCGATGGTTGTCGCACCAGCAGCAGCGTTGAACTGAAATTCGTAGGCGGTCAGGGCGGTTGGTTCGCAGGCAAAGCAGGCGAGCAGCAACTTGTTTGCAAAGAGTCCGGCGTCTTTGCCAGCCAGCAGTTCGGCAAGGCAATCTTTGTAGGGAGCGAAAAGAATAAGCGCCGGCGCGTGGTTCGGTTCTTGGAGCAGATGGTCACCGGTTTCAAAAATCAGCGAGTGGCCCGAGGCGCTTTTGAGTCTTCTCCAGCCAGACGAGAGTTGCTGCTGGCGAGCTCCGTTGTCCATAAGAAGAATCTGCGTCTTTTGCAGACCGCGACAGGCGAGTTTGTTTTGCAGTTCGCTGAGTGCGCGGTCGCAGTCTGATACCAAAAAGGATTCTCCGCCTCGGCAAATCAACAGCCACGCACGAGTTCCGTCCAGCGCACGCAATTCGCTGATGCCGGTCGAGCCGAATGGCACTGTTTCGTTCATCTGATCGAGGCGCGCGGGCAGGTTTGGAATCATGCAACTCGCGCGCAGAGCTTCTCCGGCTTGTTGCAAGGCCTCACAGGCGGCGTCGATCTCGGCTTCACTGCTGGCCGGACCAAACGACAGCCGGATGGAATTGAGTGTGCGCCATTTTGGCAAATGCATGGCTGTTAAAACGTGGCTGCCGGTGGATTGCCCCGAGCTGCAGGCAGAACCGCCGGAGACTCGAACGCCGGCAGCATCAAAGGCATTCATGAGCTCTCTGCTCGAGATGCCTTCCACTGAGAAGTTGAGCGTTGTTGGAACGCAGCGGCGCAGATTCGCATTCCAGACCAAGGTCGGAAAGCAGCGGGTGAGTGTTGCGATGAGTTTGTCTCTGCAATGATTGAGTTGATCGTGACTGAGAAAAATCGAACGTGTTTCTGAA
>JBEDKY010000212.1:0-9513 GCA_041171905.1 Pseudomonadota bacterium | reverse complement strand
GGCACAGGTGAAGGGCAAGGACATTCCTGCTTCACAAAGCCAGACTCAAGGTCAGGCACAGGTGAAGGCCAAGGACATTCCTGCTTCACAAAGCCAGACTCAAGGTCAGGCACAGGTGAAGGGCAAGGACATCCCAGTTTCACAGAGCCAGTCACAGGCGCAAATCAAAAAGGGACAGTTCGTTCCATCTCAGCAGTCCCGCTCGCAGTCGGGCGTCATGCTGTCTGACCCTAACTTGCGCCGTTTTGTCGACTACACAAATGCATTGACTGACGATGAAGTTCGCTTGGTGCATGACAACTTCAATGATGAATTCCTTGATTCCCTCTATGCGCAGATGCGCTCTTTGTGCCGTTGAAGACGGCCTTTCGAAGGTGCGCTGCCTCGGCTTGACTCCGGAGTGTCACCCTGATAGGGGTTGCCATTCCGGAATCAGGCCCATGTAGCTCAGTGGTAGAGCACTTCCTTGGTAAGGAAGAGGTCTCGGGTTCAAGCCCCGATATGGGCTCCATCTTCTCGCCAAACTCAGCTTCAAAACCAAAAACGCAGATAACGCAATTGGCTCAGTCGCATAGGCTGCTGAAATGAATGAATCTTTTTCCCCACCATGATTTTTTAAAAAAAATTTCTCAAGTTCCGTCAATCCGCCGTCGAACACTAGGCACATTGTGTCCAGTTTGGACGGACACCTTTGCTTGGAGGGACGAGCAGTGAAACGCACTGACCGGCAGCCGGGATCTGGGAGATCCGCTCACAACGCTGCAACACAGGCTCGCATTGCGGTCATCCTGACGGGATGTTTCAGCTTGGCTGCTTGCGAATTTGGAGCTTCCTCGAAGAAATTTGTGTCACGCTATGGCGAGGTGGCGACCACGGGACAGACTCCCACGGTGTTTGACACCGAGCGCTCGCTCCCCAAGTGCGATGCCAGCCAGCAACGCCGCTTGGTTTACATTGTCTCCGAAACGCAGTTCAGATACTGCATGCGTGACCGTTGGGAGTCAGCGACGAGTATCGACCCAGATGCGATTTCACTGGCAGCAAAAAAGATCACTCCAGACAAAGGGCCTGAGGGCCCACAGGGCCCCGAAGGTCCGATAGGCCCGCAAGGTCCACAGGGGCCTGCTGGAGAACGCGGCTCGAATGGTAAAGAGGGTCCTGCGGGGCCTGCTGCGCTCGTAAAAACCTCAACCGAACCTCCTGGACCAAACTGTCCTGCAGGCGGGCAAAAGTTCGAATCTGGTGTGGATGACGGACGTGCCGATGGAATTGCAAACAATGCAAAACTCGAGACCGGCGAGGTGGTCAACACGGCATACACTTGCAATGCCGTTTCGAATGGACTGAAGGTGTACAAGAGCGCCGACAATCCGCTCGGTGCATTGATCAGTTACGTTACGTTTCCCTACACGGGCGCATCACAGACAGCAAACTCACTTGCCAGTGGCTTGTACGTTCGTTCTATGAACGAAGATAAATATTCAATCTATCAAGTCGCCAATTCGCTCGCTTTGCCGGGCGGAGATGCGGTGAGTGAGAGCAATCAACAGCTCGGTCTGGTGACAGGGAATATGATTGGCTGCGCGGTGCCGCTCTTTGTGAACAACAATTGTTCAGGGCAGGCATACATGAACCCATGCACATCACAACAGGCAACTGCGATCAACAGCACGCTGATGCATTTCAGTTTCAACTCGAAATTCTTTTACAGGTTTGAGAACACAGGACTCGATTATGCATTCACTTCGAATCTGATGGAGTCTGTGTTGGTTGCGAGTTATCTTTCGCCTGCGGGAGCATGTCGCGCGATGACGCTCACAACACAGGCACGCAGAATCAAGATCGAGCCGAATGTTTTTGCCGACTACATCAACCCGCCCGGAACAATGCAGACCAGCTGGTTCATTGCCCCCTGACATTTTCGCAGACGACAAAAATAAAAAGTGGTGCACAAAACACCACTTTTTTTCGCTTTGAGAAGTGTTTACAAATTGGACACTGTAAAAAGACTTTGCACGCCTGCCAATTTGTGCTTTGCTCTCTGCCAGCAAAGCACTGTTTGAAATGTACGTAATTTTTGGCTTCTGCCTGATGTTCGGGTTTTTTGACCCGGAGCGAAACGTTGGCAGGAATTTTGCTGAGCCGATTCGGAAGTAAAGTTCCGCGTCGTACCCTCTGTTTTTGTGAGGTCGCTACATGAAGATATTGTCAGTTCGCTCTGTGATTGCTGGGTTGACTCTTTTGGGCGTTTTAGGTGCGACGGGAACACTGATATCATGTGGTATTCAGGATGAAACTGATTCTGAAAGCCAGACACTTTCCAATCTGAGTGTGGTTGACTTCGCAACTTGGTGTAAAAACTTTTCGCTGCAGAATTGCAACGTGCAACCGGACGATCGTATTCCGGCTGATCAATGGCAGGCGGGTGTCGACGTCTTTGGTGAAGTGATGAACAGCATAACGACGATCTCGCTCACAAGAGCCGACTTCGACAGAAAAACCGTGCAGGACCTGTTCTCCGCCTTCGGGGCAAACTCGGTGCTCTCGTTCGTCAGCAAAATTCCTTGGCAGAAAGTCGCGAAAGAAGACACTTCACTCATTTTGAGTAATAGCGTTGCAAATGCGGCCGCAACGTTCAACGGCCTCCGACTGATCGGTTCGCAACGGGTTGTGGCAAAGTTTGCGGGCAAACAAATTGTCTCAATCTCGGGATTGTCCATGGCGGATGCTCTGGGCGGACAGCTCAGCACGGTCAAGTTTCTTGATCTTTCAAAACCCAGCCGAATTACGATTGTCACCGACAAACATCGTGTCGAGAATATTCCGGTCCAGTTTTTTCAGGTCCGCGGCTCCCAACAACCACCGGTTCTAACGCCATCAGCCGCGTTCAATGCAATCGCCAATGTGGTTTTGGAACCCGGTTTCGACTGGCGACGCAACTTGAGCATTTTTCTCAATGGCACGAATACCAAAAATATCTACAAGAGGATTGAAGGGTACATTCCCAAAGGTCCTGCTGATGACACGACATGGCAGGTTGTTGCCAACACCGATATGTTTATGGTGGGCGGCGCCAGTTCAAACATCCTGCTGTCGATGCAAATGCGCTCGCCGCTCAAGTGCACGGCAAAGGTACGCAACATTCCAATCCTTGGTTCGATCAATTTTGACATCAATTTCCTGAAGGGATTTGGTTTGTCGGATTTGCAGCGCATCAAGGCAGATGGAGTAAAGACCAAGGTTTATGGTGTCTCCACATCGATCGGCAACATCGAACACATCGAAGTGGATTCCAAGCAGCTGCGCCTGCGCGTGGGTACGTTTACAATTCCGATTGATTTTGTTCCCTCTCAGCCAAATGGTCGCGGACCAGCGGTCGATGACGTCGTCTGCCAATAGCTCGCGGCAGTTTCATTCACAGCTTTCGCGCCTCGTGCACAACAAAGAACCCCGTGTCACTTCTTCAGTGCACGGGGTTCTGCGCGCGGGAGGGCCACCAGCAGTCTTGCGACTGCGCAGTCAGCGTAACTTTATACACGCACGGGCAATCGCGTGGAATTTGTCGTCGGTGAGAATCTGGATATGCGGACAGTTGATAATGTTGACCTGATTGAGCTGCCGATATTTAGCATCGTTGACGTCCGCAGGCAGCCAGAATCCTTTTTCTAGAACGGATTCGTCAACCTTTTGCGCCGCGCCGGTTCCGGTGTGACGCACATGCATCCGAGCGTACGGGATCACCCCCGACTCCTTGATCGCTGCATCGCCCTTCACCATTGCATCGGTACTGAGCCGGTGACCATAACAGTATGACTTTTCGCCTGCGCTGAGGTTGTTGTACACCTCAGTTTTCACGGGTGTCCAGAATCCTTTGCGGATGAGGACTCGTTGATTCGAGAGCGAGTCGCCACTGGAAATGCGCCGCACCGCGCCAAGAACGCGTCCAACTGGATCGAGAACGAGGAAGTAGCGCATATAGTGCGCATCGTCGCCATCCCCATGCATGAAGTCCACGACGATTTCAAAATCGCCGCGATTGTCGGCATCAATGTAGATTTGGTTGATGCGTGCGCGTGCGGTGTGCACGCTGTCCTGCCACGTCCCGTAGGGAGTGGTGACAAAACCCGTGCCCGCAGTTTCATTGCTTCTGACTTCGTTCGCGAGCCATTTTTCAAAACGATAGTTCACGGAGGTTTTGATGTTCGCAGTCTGAGGAGTCACGTCGTTGAGCTCATCAGTCAAGATCGAGAGAATGTGCTCTGCGCGTGCCTGCGGACTCAGGTGTTCATAGTCGAAGCGGCTTGGTTGAGCATCTTTGATGACGTGCTCAAACACAACCGCTGGTTTGTCGCCATTGTTCTGCACGAAAAACACCTTGTATGTTTGCTTCTCGAGCGCAAGGTTTTCAAAAATCACGTATGGCGCAAAACCGCCTTCCGGCAAGCGTGAGTTGGCATCAAAATACTGTTGAGCAATGATGTTGTCGTTTGCATCTGTCAGGATGACTGTCTCGATGTATGATGCTGAGCTGTGCTTGACGTGCATGGTACACGACAGCCGTGCGCGGGTCTCCAATGCGCGGTTCTGCCCCAAATTTCCGTTGTAGCCGCTCAATGCCATGTTCATCGGTCCGTCAATCCAATAAAGGAAATCTTTCGCAGCAATTGAGCTGTTGTCTTTGGTGAGTCTCGGAACGTCTTTAAGGCCTTCCGGCAGGTCGACAAGGTTGCCAATCGCCGTGCATTCGCCTGCGGCCAGCGCCGCTTCCGTGTTCATGAATTTGCCAACGGCGAGTGCAGCTGCCGTCCATTTGAGCAGTTGGCGACGGTCCATCCTTAATTCTCTGCTGCTGACTTCGCTGTGAAATTCTGCCATGGTCTATCTCCCTTGTGTCGCCTTACCCGATAAAGATGAAATGCCGCACGAGAACCGTCTTATTTCCGACTGTCTTTTTCAGATAAACAATGAACGTGTTCATTTTGGCAAACAGTGTGGGGTAGCTGCTAGCCGGAATGACGTCACCGTAGATATCCTCAATACGGTATGCGTTCGTTGGAATAATGTCCGAAGTGTTCCAAGTTGATCCGTCTGTTGCAGCCGTGTAGGCAGTGCCCACTTCGAATTGTTTTCCAAGCGTGACCGTTGTTCCGCCGATGTCCGAAGTGCCGTTGCTGGAATTGCCCATGCGCGGGTTGGTTTTGCCGAATTCGAATGTGTCGAACACCTTGACCAGTTCTTCGTTGCTCAGTGTGGCCTTTGCAAGGTCAATCACTTCCATGCCGTCGATCGTATCTCGGACAGGGCGAAGGTCGAGCGTCTTTTTGGTTTTGCTGTTGGGTCGGACAAGAACGACGTCAACATGGGTCATTCCCATGAGAGTCAAAGATTCAAAGACAAGCTTTGCAACGTTGTTACTCAGGTCAGTCGACTGCACACGGCGTGTGGCAAGAATCTTACCTGATGTGTCGGCAGCATTCGCCTTGCCGACAAGGTGCACGAAATCGTCCTTTGCAAGCTTCCCGGCCGCGAACTTAATCGCCAGCAAACGCGATGATCGGCCAAAGAAATGCTGGTGCGCAGAAACCGCGGCCTCATCCACAGTGATTCCCGCTTTCTCCGATGTATCAACAATTTGCACACTCACCGGTAAACACGTGCCGGGCTTCAGGCCTGGTTTGGGCGGTGTGTTCGGGTCAACGGGATTGTTGGGGTCGCCGTTGTTGGGATTATTCGGATCGACCGCACCTTGGTCGCCGCCACCTTGTTTGTTGATCCCTTCGCCGTCACCGTCGCCCTTTTTGCCAAGACCGCCGTCGAGGTTCGTGGGGAATTTGTCAAAACGTGCAACATATTTGCCGCAGGCAGCCAATACGGCAGCAAGACCGCCAGCCAGCGAGAGATTAAGTGCCTGCCGACGGTGCGCCTTGACCGCCGAGGCATAGGTCTGCTCCGAGGGCCTTTCGGAGGTTTCAACAGCGGCCGCAATATTTTCACCATCCGACTGTGCTGGGCTTTCATTCTTAAAGCTCATGTATCTGCCTCCTGCTCCATGGAAGCGAGATCGGCTGATCTTCGCATTGACTTGAGTCTGTGATAAAAAATTAAATTAAAAGTCATGATCATAGAGAGTTAAGAAGACTAAGGAGTTCCTTGCCCTCAGCTGATGTGGCGAAATTGGGCTTGTTTGGCGGCATTGACCCTGTCGATATTCTGTCCTGAATGGAGCCATAGGCACTGTTTTTCTCCAGTCGATCCTTAACCTCGGCCAGTTCGGTCACGAAATCGTGGCAGCCCGCACAATTTACATACAAAGCGTAAAATAGGAGTTTGGGGTCGTAGGGTTTGTAAATCGCTGGAATAGGTTTTTTGGCAATGTAGTCGGCATATCGGCCGGCTTCGTTGGTCACTTTCACTTCTGCTACGGCCGTTGGCGAAGGAGTCGGCCTGACAGAGACATCAGATGTGGGAGCGGGTTGCGAAGTTCCACATGATATCGCGGTGGCCGCTAAAACTGCCACAGAGCAGACAGCCGTCCAATGCGCTGAAATATCCTGCCTTCGAGAAACGACCATACGGTGTCTCCTCTGAATCGTACACCGTCGCGATTTGTGCATTCTCGGAACCTTGTGAAAAGTCCTTGAGTTCTGTCGTGCGGGTGGGTCTAAATGAGCACAACAGTGGGGGATGGTTATGATTTTTAAAAGTCGTGAGCACGCCGCACACCTTTTGTTGGAAAAGCTTCTTCAGCACGAGCGAGCCGAGACAATTGTGCTTGCGGTGCCGCGTGGCGCTGTTCCCATGGGATTGATCATCGCACGGGGATTGCACAGTCCAATGGATATCGTGCCTGTGCGCAAGGTCGCCTCGCCGTTGGCACCGGAGTTTGCGCTCGGTGCGGCTGATATTGAGGGTAATTTTTATCCGGAGGAGGAGGTTTTAAATCTGCCGCAAGAACAACTCCGCCTGTGGTTCCGCAAAAGCCTCGAGGTGTTGCGTCAGAGGGATTTTCGTTGGCGTAAATCAGCACCACACCTCTCGCTCAGGGACAAGAGAATCATTCTTGTTGACGATGGCGTTGCAACCGGAGCGACAATGAGGGCAGCGCTGATGTGGGCACGCAGACGGCAACCAGCGGAGATCATCGCGGCCGTCGCGGTTTCATCCAGCGAGGGAATGTCGGTGATGACGCGTTTTGCGGACAGTGTCGAGTGCCTTCATGTTGCGAAATTATTTTCAGCAGTAGGCGAATTCTACATCGATTTTTCGGAGGTCAGCGATGATGACGTCTGCCGCATGCTGCAAAAAGCCCGTTCGGCGGATGAAGTCACGCGCGGCGAATGAATCTGCGGTGTACCAGGTATTTGTCTTCAATTTGCATTATAAAACCAAGAAAATTCTGCTGATTTTAAGGAAATTAAAAAAACTGTTGGCATGCCTTGCATTTGTGGATAGCTCTGCGAAAGGCACCGGTCTCTAGGAGGATTCGAGATGCTTACGAGATTGACCTCATCGCTTTTCGCTCTCACGGTTGCTGCCGCATTTCTGGGTTGGGTCCGATCGCATTCAACACAGCCGGAGACGACCCGCATCGACGAAGTGCTCAGCGCAAGTGCAATTTTTTCGCCGCCTGCAAAGAAAAAGTCTTCACGGCAACAGGTTGCTGAGGCGGCGAGATAGCCGTTCAATACTGAAACGCAACTTCTGCAATTCGATTTTTCGCCTGCTTGCCCGCCCACCGGCGGGCAATTCTTTTTGCGGTTTATGAATTTCTTTTTGAATTTTTGCAGTTGGCAGTGAAGTGTTGTCAATCAGTCCAACAGGGAGGATTTACACATGGCACTGTCAGTGATCCAAAAGGCGCTTGCGTTGTCTGTTTTTGGGATGTCTGGGTACGCTTCATCCGCTGCCGGTGCGGCTGATAACCTGAACGAAACGATGAATTTGTTGCTGCGCGCCTCAGATAACAACGGTGGCAAAGGAATGTCTCCAGCTGATTGCCGCCTCCTCGACCAGTTGCGCACCGGTGACAGTGAATCAGGTCGTGAACGGTTCAAATCCGCTGCCGAAAAACTTTGGAGTAAAGTTTGCAGCCACTCAACAGAAGATACGACAGCGGTCGATACTGCCGCGTCCCAGCAAGACGTTATTGTCTGGGACGGACAGCCCGTGTGTCGCAACTCGGATGAGCGTGTGCTGCATTGCAACCACAATCCCAAGACTGGCCGTGGTCTTTTCGTTTATGCAGGTTCCGACTCACTGTATAATTCTCCAACGCTGGTCTGCGCGCACTTCACCGCCAGCTCGCGCAGTCCTTTCGATTTCCTTCAGGAGACGGACAGTCGCTGCGTCGTAACAGAATTTGATTGGCGCTATGAAAGTTCACGGTCTGACGTAAATGGGTTGCATACGTGGGTCAGTTCGCTGATTGGCAGTGCTGCGTTGCAGATTCCCGCACTGCTCAAAGAGCAATGCAGCAGTGTTTTTTCCGACTCCGTGTATTGCACACCCACTTTGGTTGTCCTGCAGGAGCAGGACCCGACCCGCATGAGCTTTTGCGGACTTAAAACTCATGACCAGCTCTTCGGTATCGGGCCATTTTTGCGGATCACGTCTTCCAACAGCCGTTGGATCTGTGAGAGCAAATCAACGCTGATTCCTGACAAAGACTCGCGGCTGAGCGTGGAGGAGCGTAGCTGCATACCCGATCACCTTGGCGGACTCGCAAACGACTATTGCAGGCTTCCTTACATGCCTGTCGCCCGTCGTCCGATTCGTACGTATTTGCCTTGAGTGATCAGTCAGTCTCAATTGGAGTCGAGCTTGTCGGTGAAAATTTGATGAACTTCATTTCGCGGGACAAGGCGACCACCGTCGAAACGTAGCCTTTCGCCTGCGGGAGAGTGTCTACGTTGTTCTTTTTCAGGAGCTCGTTCATGCGCCGTGTCGCTTCTTCGAGGTTGTAGAACGGCACCTTGGGAAAAGCATGGTGGATGGAATGGAAGTTGAGTCCGTTCATCAACCAAGACATCGTGCGCGTGGTTTCAATATTTCGGCAGGTGTGCAGCTGTGTCGCAAAGTAATTTGAACGTTTTCCGGATAAACCATAGTGTTCGACGTGCGCGCGGAGCTGGAGAAGCCCACCGCCAATGCGTTCGACGATGAAATACAGCAGCAACGCTTTGCCCAATTGTCCATGTGCGGCTGCGAGCGTGTAAAGGATTCCATTGAGCAGCAGAATTCCCAATAGATCATAGGCGGTTTGTCGGCGAAGTCCTCTGGATTGTTTCATAAACCCAGCCGCACGCGAGAGATGGCCGATGATCATGCCGATTCCGCCGCCCACAAAAATCGCCAGCGGCAGTTGGTTCCGAATGTAGAACCGCACAAAGACATTTGCGTTTTGGTATTCCGACTCGGTGTACGTCACTCTTTCGGGATCTCGGCTGTCCATGCCGTTCATTTTATGGTGGAGTTTATGCAACTCAGAGTAAATGCCATGCGGCCACAGCACGG
>JBEDKY010000211.1:0-7310 GCA_041171905.1 Pseudomonadota bacterium | reverse complement strand
GCTGCATATGCTCGTAGCCGCCCTGAAGCACAAACCTGCCCAACTGACCCAAAACTCGCCGACGCCTGCCGTCGTTCAAAAAAATGGGGCTCAGTTTTGTTTAAAACGGCCCTCGCGTTATACTTTGGGTCACTGTTTTTCGTTTTTATTTTGCCGCGACTGATGGTTTGACACCCGATGGAGAACGACACATGGATGCTCCGCTGTATGCTATTCCGCTGAACGACATCAAGGGAAACTCACTGAGCCTTGAGGTTTTTCAAGGTAAGGTTTTGCTCATCGTCAACGTCGCCTCCAAGTGCGGCCTGACGCCTCAGTACGAAACGCTAGAAAAGATCTATGAACAATACAAATCCAAGGGATTTGAGGTTCTCGGCTTTCCCGCCAATGAATTTCTGGCTCAGGAACCCGGATCCAATGCCGAAATTCTTGAATTCTGCGAGATGAAGTTCGGCATCAAATTCCCGATGTTCTCGAAAATTGTCGTCAAGGGCGACAACATTCACCCATTGTACCAGCACCTCACAACCACCCTTCCGACCGCGACAAAGAATTCGGTCAGTGACTTCGAGCAACGCCTTGAAGGTTTCGGGCAAAAGCGCAACAAGCCTGAAGACATTCTCTGGAATTTTGAAAAATTTCTCGTCTCACGCACTGGCCAAATCATCGCCCGTTTTGCACCGGATGTGAAACCGGACGATCCTCTGCTGATCAGCGCCATTGAAAAAGCACTCGCCTGAGCGAGTGCTTTTTTTTGGCTTGAGTCGAGTGATGTCGACGGTGCTGGTCAAACAGGATTCATCAGTGCCCGTCTGAACCGCCGATATGAATGTTGGGCAATGAACTGTCGACACTGTCGTGTTTGACGTTTTCGTCCTTCTTGGACGTCTGCTTTTCGCCCACTTTGCGTTTCACTGCATCGCGCTCAAGCAGATAATCCTTCGTGTAAACCCATTTGCGTTCGGCCAATCCGGCCATCGAATACTCAGGCCCGAGGCGGATTGCATCCACCGGACACGCTTCCTCGCAATAACCGCAGAAAACACAACGCAGAATGTCGATTTCGAAGCGCACGGGATACTTCTCGACGCCTTTGTCGGGACTCTCACCGGCGACAATTGTGATGCACTGTGCAGGACAATTCGTTGCACACAGGAAGCACGCCGTGCAACGCACGCGTCCGTCGGGACGCTTGGTCAGGAAGTGTGCTCCCTTGAACCGATCTGAATATTGGTATTCGACTTCCGGCCACTGGACCGTGTTGGACTCCTCAAGACCAAAGACTTGCTTGGTAAAGGTCACCAACGTGGTTCCCAGCCCGAGCAGCGAGGTCGCAAGATAGCCATTCTTGAAATTGCGCTCGGGATCCCGAGAGACATTCACATATGCCATGCGTCATTCTCCTCGCATTAACCAGCAGTGTGAGCGAGCTTGCCCACTTCCGCAAAATACTCATCCACAGCTTTGACGTTTGTGAAGACGGGCGGATTGGCCTTCAGCTTCTGCGCCACTCCGTTGAAATTGACAAACGTACCGCTCTTCTCAGCAAAGGTCTTCACCGGAACTCGCAACCAGAATTTCTTGGCTGCGTCCGTGAGCGAGTTGCCGAAGTACACTGCCTTCTTCATTTCCGAAAAACGGCTCAATGCCTTCTGCAAATTGGGGTAACCCGCCTCAATTTCTGGTCCCATGACGACTGTCACTTCAGGCGATGTACCCGCCAGTGCCGAGAAGTCGCCCTTGAGCATCGTAGGCTGAATGGCGTGCTCTTTGAGAACATCCATCATGCCGCGCGTATTGGGGTTGCGGTCGCCGCGGAAAAGAATTCCGTCAAAGTCATCAGCCTTTTCCGACTCATCACGCCAGACGAAAACCTTGGGCGTGCCCTTGAGCACAGTTTTAAGCGACGACAACACGCCCGCATACTCTTCGTTTGTGTATTGAGCCGTCAACACCAAAGCCACCTTATCGGCTGACAAACCCTTCACTGCATCTGCAACAGCCTGCAAGGCAGCGGCAGATGAAATAGATTGTCCGCTCAGCAGAGGCGACGCCAACCGCGCGGATGCATTGAGGTGCTCGTACATTGTACGGCCAGTGTCACACATCCAGTGACCGTTCACATCTGCATTGTGACGAGGCTTGAGCCGATAATATTCACGCTGATTGCTGTTCTGGAACAGGTTTACGTTGCAGCCTGTTGAGCATCCAGGGCACACAGTCTTGGTTTCCTTGAGGAACCAAACGCGGCATTTGAAGCGAAAATCCTTCGCCGTAAACGCGCCAACCGGACAAATATCCGCAAGATTGTAGCTGTAGTTGTGCTTGATTTTGCGATCTGGATAGGTGCCGATGGTTGCCTGGTCGCCACGGTTGAAGATTCCGAGTGTACTGGTTTTGGTCACCTCATCTTCGAATCTGACACACCGCGAGCACAGAATGCAGCGCTCGGTGTCTAGAACGAGAGTGTCACCAACGTCGAGTGCCTTGGGCTTGAGAACCTTTTGGTCTTCCATCTGCGACTGGTACTTACCAACCTTCATGTAGTAGTTCTGCAGCTCGCATTCACCTGCCTGATCGCAGATCGGACAATCCAAAGGGTGGTTGATGAGGTGAAACTCCAACGCCCATTTGTGCGTTTCTTTCACTTCATCCGAGACAGTATCAACCTTCATGCCTTCGCTTGCCGGTGTGTTGCAGGCAATCTGCAGCTTCGGCATGCCTTCGACCTTCACCATGCAAAAGCGGCAAACTCCCGCAATCGACAGGCCGGGGTGCCAGCAAAAATGCGGCACGGATACGCCCGCCTTCTGCGCAGCGTCCATGATTGTACTGCCGGCGGGAACAGTGACCGACTGATTATTAATGCTCAAGGTGACCTGATTTGACATCGTGCTTACCCTTGTCCGTGAGCAGAGCTCTTTTTCTTGTAGTATTCCAAAAACTCATGCGCGAATTTCTGCGGGATGCTGCGCGCAGGCCCTGCGGCGGCATCCGAAAACGTACAGATCGTACGTCCCATCATCTTGCCGGCCACCTCTGCAATCTTCTTTTCATCTCCGGGTTGTCCTTCGCCCTGAAGAATTCCGCGCGACATTTTCAGCAACCAGCCGGTGCCTTCGCGACAGGGTGTGCACTGTCCGCAGGATTCATCCTTGAAGAAGTGCATGAGATTCTCGAGAACTTCGACCATGCTGACGTCTTCAGGAATGACGATCACAGCGCCCGAACCGAGCATCGAGCCTGCCGCTGCAAACGCTTCATAGTCCATGGTCATTGTTTCGACTTCAGCAGCAGTCAAAACGGGTGCGGATGCTCCCCCCGGAATGACCGCTTTGAGTTTTTTGCCGCCAATAAGACCGCCGCAGTCTTCGTAGATGAAGCGCTTGAGCGGATATCCGAGCGGAAGTTCATAGCAGCCCGGACGCACAACGGGTCCGCTGATGTTGAACAGCTTTGTACCCGCCGACTTTTCGGTGCCGAATTTCTTGTAGGCCTCAGCGCCATTGCGGATGATCCACGGAACGACAGCCAGCGTTTCAACGTTGTTCACAATCGTCGGTTTGCCCAGGTAACCCTTCACCGCAGGGAACGGCGGCTTTAGTTTGGGCTGCCCTTTCTTTCCTTCCAGAGAGCTAATGAGTCCTGTTTCTTCACCGCAGATGTAAGCACCGGCACCGATGTAGACATCCATGTGGTGCTTGAAGCCTGTGCCCATGACGTTGTCGCCCAGGTATCCGGCAGCATAGGCTTCCTTGATTGCCTGCTCGCACCACGCGATTTCATCGTAGAACTCGCCGCGGAGATAAATGTAGCTCTTGGATGCGCCAATTGCATAAGCTGCAATAAGTTTGCCTTCGATCAGCATGTGCGCGTTCAGCTCGGCGATGTAACGGTCCTTGTAGGTACCAGGCTCACCTTCGTCAAAGTTGGTGATGAGGTATTTTTCGCCCTCACCCTTGGGAACAAAGCCCCATTTCATTCCGGTCGGAAAGCCCGCACCGCCACGCCCGCGAAGTCCGGATGCCTTGACGATGTTGATGACTTCTTCCTGCGACATTTTGCCCTTGAGAATTTTCTCGAGAGCAGCATAGCCACCATGTTTCTTATAGACTTCGAGCGACCTGCTGTTGGGAATTCCTTCAAGCTCCGTGAGAACCTTGAATTCGTTCGGCTGACGGCCGTTGTATGCGCTGTTCATTACCGGCATGCTTCACCCCTCACTTATGCGCCGCACGCGCGGCCAAATCGGCTGCACATTTTTTAGCTGCGGCAGGAAGCTCTTTTTTACTGTATTCGTCCATTAATTTGCGTGCGAGTTCGGGAGTCACATTGAGGTGACGGTCTTTGTTCACAAGCGCGACCGGTGCGTATCCGCAAACACCCAGACATTCGACTTTGTGGCACTCGAACGGAATCGGCTTCCCGCTCTTTTCGGCCTGCGCGATGTATTGCTTCGCTTCCGAGATCGTTTTGTCCGCGCCATTGAGCCAGCAAGAAATACTGCCACACACTTCCAAACGGTAAGGTTTCGGCGGCGCCTTGCGGTACATCGTGTAAAAGCTGAGAACCTCATTGACGTCGATGACACTCAGACCGTGCTCAGCCTCGAGAGCCTGAACGGCTTCAGGTGAAATCCAGTCGTTCTCGTCCTGGATGGCATGAAGAATCGGCAGAATACTCGAGCGCTTGGTTTCGTAGCGACCCAAAAATCCCTTGATTTGCTCATTCAGTTGTGTGGAAAAAAATGATGCCATTGCAAAACTCCATTCCCGACCTCAACGGTCAAGCTCTCCAGCGATAATGTTGATTGACCCCAGAGCCGCGACAGCGTCCGCGAGTCGGCCGCCGATGACCATCTGAGCAAAACCGCTCATCAGCGCGAAACACGGAGGACGGCACTTGACGCGATACGGAGTGCCCGATCCGTCGGAGATCACATAAAAGCCCAATTCACCATTTGCTCCCTCAACGGCATGGTAAACTTCACCCTTGGGAGGTTGCACGCCGTTGATGATCAACATGAAGTGGTTCATCAGCCCTTCGATGTTTCCATAAACGTCTTTCTTGCTGGGCAAGGAAATCGCCTTATTGTCGATGGCGATGGGGCCTTCGGGCATATTGTTGAGGCACCAGCGCAGAATGCGGATGCTCTGGCGAACCTCCTCCATACGCACAAGGTAACGGTCGTAGGTATCGCCCTTCACGCCGACAGGAACGTCAAATTCAACTTGGTCATAAAAGTAGTAGGGATCGTGCTTGCGCAGATCGAGCTCGTAGCCCGTGGCGCGTAAGCATGGCCCAGTGAAGCCCCACTCGATGGCCGTCTTTTTATCGATTGCACCGGCATCGCGGGTACGCTGCACAAAAATGCGGTTGTTTGTCAGCAGCTTGTCCATCTCTTCGTGAGTTTTGGCGATGTGTTCGACAACTTCTTTGGCTTCCTGAATCCAGCCGTTTGGCAGGTCGAAGCCCAGACCGCCGATGCGCGTCAGCGACACCGTCAGACGTGCACCACAGAGTTTTTCAAACAGGGTGTAAACCTTCTCACGTTCGTTGAACATGTAGAAGAAACCGGTCAGGGCGCCGAGGTCGACGGCGTTTGTACCGATGCAGACATAGTGGTCAATGATGCGTGACAACTCGTCGAGCACCATACGCATCATTGTAGCCTTGGGCGGCACCTGAACACCGAACATTTTTTCGATGGTCGCTGCCCACGCGTTGTTGTTGATGGGAGCCGAACAATAATTGAGGCGGTCGGTGTATGGAATGATTTGGTTGTAGTTGTGCGTCTCGCACATCTTCTCGAAACAGCGGTGCAGATAACCGATCTCGGAATCACATTCCTTGATCATCTCGCCGCCGTCGATCACGGCCATGAAACGAAGTGTTCCATGCGTCGCAGGGTGCGCGGGACCGATGTTAATCCACATGAGATCATCATCGTGTTTTTTCATAAGGCGATCGCGGTCGGCTTCGAATGTATGCTCAAGCGGAGCGCCCGACATCGATTGAATCTTGTCGGCAGGATAATCCTTGCGCAGCGGGTATCCAACGAACTCCTGGTGGCACAAAATTCGCCGCAGGTCTGGGTGTCCTTCAAAACGGATTCCGAACATGTCGTACGTTTCACGCTCGAACCAGTTCGCGCCAGCCCATACAGCGGTTGCCGAGGCTACGCTTTCGCCATCACCGACCTGAGTCTTGACGCGCAGACGGCGATTGAGATCTTTGTTAAGCAAATGGTAGACAACATCGAAACGCTTTTCACGTTCAGGCCAGTCAACACCGCAAACATCGAGCAAAAAACCGAAACCGTGTTTGCTCTTCAGCGCCTGAAACAGGCTGATGAGATTTTCCTTGTCAACGACGATTGTCTGCTCATGGCGCTTCTCAAGACGCTCTTCAAATACAAAATTTGCGTTCGGAAGAGCTGCTTTTAATTGTGCGACAAGGTCGGCGTAAAACGGACTCGCGTTATCCATCGGCTTTGAGCCTCCGTTCGTTCAACGGCTGGGTTGAAAACTTGTACAGATTCTTACAAAAACATGCACATACAAAGACATTGCTCGAAAGAAGTCAACCCGCGCCTCACACCCATTTTTAGGTTGAGGTTCAATTTGACTGCCACATCTTCGCAACTGACAATGAGCGTCGCATAATCAACCAGAACCTCAAGCCTTACAGGGGGCTATTTTTTGATTTTCAAATGCACCCAATTGGAGCAAAGGTGACTGAAATTCTTGTCTGCACCGGAAAAAACGTCAACCAGCGTCACATTGCACGCGCGACCGATGCCCTAAGCGACGGAAACATCATCGTGCTTCCAACTGAAACAGGTTATTGCTTTGCTGGTAGGTCTGATCACAGGGCGACACACGGCGCTCTTCTTAAGTTGAGACAAGCACACCCACGCCACAAACCCTTCAGTTTGCTCTGCGAGAATGCAAAACAGATTGGACAGATTTCGCAGGTATCGACTGCGGCCTATCGGGTCATCAACAAAGTACTCCCAGGACCATTCACCTTAATTCTGCCTGTTCACAGAAATACCCCGCAAACCTCGACAGGAGAGTTCCGCACGACCGTTGGAGTGCGCATTTCGTCGCATCCCATCGCGCAGGCCGTCTGCGCAGCGGTGCAGGTTCCACTCATGGTCACAAGTGTGACCGACGGCGAAGAACTGATTGCCGAGGGCTACACGGACTCTGACTTTGAAGAGCAGCTCGAGCGCTGGTGGACCAACGTCGAGGGCATCAGCCGCCACTCCCATGGGCTAGTCAAAATATTTCTCGCCGGTGAGGAAC
>JBEDKY010000210.1:0-6140 GCA_041171905.1 Pseudomonadota bacterium | reverse complement strand
GTCGGTTGGTCAAACACCACACCTATAAGCTTCATGCGTCCGCCGCATTTATCGCACTTGAGGACATCGATTTTGAATGTCCGTTTGAGCAGCTGTGCCCAGGAGATGCGTTTTCGTTTGCGCGATTTTTGCTTTTTTCCCGAAGAATCTGCCACCTGTGGAAATGAATCCTGACCATCGGTCCCATGTTCGACATCAATGAGTGGAGTCGGTTTGTCGGGCAAATATCTCCTGTGCGGTGAGCGGCTTGCAAGGACTCCGTAATAGCGTGTGGTGTGGAATTTCGGATTTTACGGGGCCATTATAATCTTCTGATGAGTTTTGTTGACAGTCTATTATTGGTCATTTAACTTATCGGGTTATTTTATCTACATTTTATTTTATTTTCGGAGAGCATTATGAGAAAGATTATTGCAGCCTTGCTTATATTTTTCCTTGTTCAAAATCAGAGTATTGCACGCGCCAACACAGCCAACCTAGACAACGCCTTTGCGCAGATGGTTTCCGAAATCTCACAAGGAAAACTCTCTCCAGATGAAATTGTCGGCAGTGCGACGCAGGCTGTGCGCTCAGCCAAGGCTGCCGGCATGAGCGAAGAGGAATTGGTTTCATACATCTCGAAGAAACTCGCCCTCAACATGAGCGACGAGGATGTTCAAAAGGCTATTGAAGATATGCGTTCCGACCACTCTCCTGCAAAAATATCGCAACTTGCAGAATCGCTCCGCAACACTCCGAAAAGTACTGAATCCATTGTTTTGGTGATTATGGTCTCTTTCTTGCTGGGCGTTCTCTGGATTGGAGTTGTTTTCCGTCTGTTCATTTGCAACCTATCACCAACCGTTTGCCCGAAAGCCGACTGATGAGGGCATCTTTTTCGATTTTAAAACACATTTATGTGTTCAAAAATATCACTTTCTGTTGCTTGAAGTGATGAGGATTTATACTTTTCGAATTCGCACTTTAGCTCTCCAATGAGGCTCTTAGCCGTCTCGATGTCGTAACAAATTTCCGCAAACGTCATACTCTGCTTTTTCTTTTAACGAGCAATCAGACTGCGAAAAGCTATTCATCTCCTAGTGCAGGCGGCAAGCGTCGCACACCGCTTTGTCTTTGGCCCGAACACAGGTCAAACCGTCAGGCGTTTGAATACTCAAACGTCGCTTTAACCATCGGAACAGAACTTCAAATCCAACAGCACTGCGTGTGTTTCTGGAGGTGGATATTCGGTCTCCCGCAAGGGGATTTCCTGCGATCGCATGCTGAAACGGCAATCAAAGCACATGAACGCGAACGACTCGAAAAACTTGTGCGTTACATGGAACGCCCAGCCATCTCGGATGAACGTGTTATCATCGAGGGGCCGCAATCTATTCGCGTCAGATTGAAGAGCAAGCGGTGAGATGGAACGGAATCACTTCTCTTTACACACAGCGAATTTTTGGAACGACTTCTTGCTTTAATTCCTGCTCCGAAATCCACACCACACGCAATTGTGGCGTTCTTGCAAGTCGCTCACCGCGCCGAAGATATTTACCAGACAAACCGACTCCACTGATTGATGTCGAACAAAGTGCCGATGGTCAGGATTCGCATCAACCAGTGGCTGCTTCCATTAAAAAAAAACACGCAATCGAAATCGCATCTCCGAAACACAGCTTCTCAAACGCAAATTCAAAATCGACGTGCTCAGTTTCAAAAAATGGTGCGACAAATGCTGCGGACGCATGAAGCTTATAGGCGCAATGGGCTTAATTTTGCCTACACACTCTGCTCAGTTTCCAAAGTCTGCAGAGACGACTCAGATGGCTGGAAATGAAATAACAGGTTCAATCACCGCGCGCGCCCAGATATCAACCCCCACGTTCAACTGGTCAGTGCAACTCAATTAAAACAGTGACCTAGCAAAAAAGAAGTCACGCCGACGATAAGGAGTGCAATCTTTGGGTTGCTTAATTCTGGAGGTTGCATGGGTCATTATCGTCGCATGACGGCGGAGGACAGGTTCCAGCTAAAAACCTATCTCGATGCTGGTTTATCGCATTCTCAGGCTGCTGAAAGGCTCGGATTCAACAAGAGCACAATTTCCCGCGAGTTACGTAGGAACACAGGCGGTCGGGGAAATCGACATCAACAAGCCCATAAGCGTAGCTTGAAGCGCCAAGAATGGAGATCTCAACCCAGAAAGATGACTGCGTGCATGAAGAAGACGATTAACCGCCTTCTTGCAAATCAGTGGTCGCCCCTGCAGATATCAGAGCGGCTTCGGCATGAGAGGCAAGCGTCGGTTTGTCATGAGACAATTTACCAGCATGTTTATGATGACATTAAAGCTGGAGGCTCATTATTCACTAACCTGAGATTCAGCCATAGACGCAGAAAGGCTCGATTCCCAAGAAAAAACAGGGACCGCAGGGGTGTCATTAAGAATGCCACGTCGATCGAGATGAGACCTCTCGGTGCGAACAACAGAAGCCGTTTTGGTCAATGGGAGCGGGACACCATGTTTGTCAAGGACAAGCTCAACTCAGTGCTTCTGCTTTTGGACAGAAAGGCTCGCTATGTGAGGTTGGGTAAGCTCTCACGTCGTACGGCCTCTCTGACACTTGCGAAGACAAGGGAGTTGCTCTCCAGGCTTCCAAAAAGGACGATGACAAATGATCGAGGAAAGGAGTTTACAGATCACGAGCA
This sequence comes from Pseudomonadota bacterium, assembly GCA_041171905.1. Classification (GTDB taxonomy): domain Bacteria; phylum Bdellovibrionota_B; class Oligoflexia; order Silvanigrellales; family Silvanigrellaceae; genus RFOM01. The sequence goes on along the minus strand of JBEDKY010000210.1, from coordinate 3,449 downwards.
ATTGACAAAGCAACTCGGTGTTCCAGTTTACTTCTGTCATCCGTACTCATCCCCTGAGCGAGGGACTGCAGAGAACAGGATTGGTATCATACGACAGTACTTACCCAAAGGAAGCGATCTAAAATACACTAAGCACAAGTCCTTGAGGGTCATTGAGTGGAAAATCAATAACAGACCAATGCGATGCCTTGACTGGAAGACACCTTATGAGGTTTTATTTGGGAAGAAAGTTGCACTGAATACTTGATATCGGGACCCATATTTTTTTTGATTTAACCCAGAAAATGCAGAGAATTATGGTGTTAAACGCGTCAAGGTTCCGCCACTGTTAAAACAATCCTGTTCGAACAGCCAATATTCCTCTGTACGCTTCGAAGCGGTCGAAGCTCCGTGATAATATCCCACGAACTCTGGCGCATCCTCAGCTTTGCAGACTGCGGCAACCCGAGATTCAGGGCACTTCCTTAGCTCAAACGCGAATTGCACATTCGACGCGCTGGCGGCGAGCTTACATAAACTAGAAAACGCCTCGAGCTGATCTTTGTTTGAAACTACTTCGTGCACACAAGTTCTGGGAAGCTCTTCCAGTTTCGATGCCGAAAGATAACCTTCAGACTTCAATTCTAGCGTGCATCCAGCATGTATTGGGAATTTTGGCTCGGAGTCAAAAGCAAGAGCGGTTGAGATGTTTGTCGCGAAATTTACGAAACTGAATGCCAATAAAGAGGATTGCATTAATCTGTTGAACATGACTCGCTCCTTCAGGATTCCGCTCAGTGAATTATTTATTTTTTAACCTGCATCAGATTTTTCATTCTGTAAAGTTTCTAACCCAGGCGTTTCACGTGCAGTCTTTTAAGTTTTCATTTCTTGTTCATATTTGCGCGAACTGGGTGTGTAGGCAGAATTAAGCCCACTGCGCATCGAATCCTTCCGAAAAATCCACCCCTGTCAGCCCTCTCAGCCCCACCTTTGCGTCTGGCGGTGTCCGTACTTTTGCTAGAATTTGCCTTTTGGAAGTGCAACCCGCCCAAATCTCCACCCATGCCGAGATACATGGGACAAAAACGGCAAACAGCCAGTGTCCTCGGCCAGGCGTCTAGTCCCGAAAGACCTTTTTCAATGCCTGTTGCGCGCTGCAGATGCGCAGTGAGTTCTGCACAAACTTTCTCACACACCTTTGCGCAGAGTGATTTTGAACGCGCCATCCACAGGCGCAATTGAACAGGAAACGTGACGACAAATTGTCGCACAGGAACAAGCGGCAGAAGCTCGTCGACGAGATGAATTGCAGCTTCCGCCATCCGTCGCGCTCCGTCCCGCAAGGGGACTTCCGTTGGTCGCACGACGGGCAAAACCCACGACCCTTGTCCCACAAGGGGACTTCCTTCGGTCGCAGGAATAAGGAACTAATTTTTCGTGCTGGCAGCATCCGCACTGCACGCGACCAAATCTGTGCGCAAAAATGACACAGCGCAAATAGGATTCGAATTCTCTGACGATCAATTTTGGAAGATTGCGACCTTCTTCGGAGCGTTCGGCTAAGAATGAATTGAGGTTTTCGGAGATGACCTTGTAGAGTTGAGTGGCTGCAGGATTTCTTTGTTCATAAGAAACCACACTCTGACAAGCATGAATCGATCAACCCCACAGCGGAAAATCGCCGAGGATGCTTGCTTTTGTTCATTTGTTCGAGTGGTCTTTGCGAGTGAATGAAAGTCAGCCAAGGGATGAGTGGATTTTAGGCGTGCTGACCATCGAACTCCAACGCTTTTGTTAAGAAATTTTATCGGGAGCCGGCTGCAATTGAACTCATCAACTCGAACAATGTCACCATCCGTAATAACGCTTTCCGACATCTTGGCGGCAGTGGAATTCAACTCATTGCGGGTTCAAAAGAAAATAGAATTGTCGGAAACCTGATGATGGATATTGGCATCACCGCAATCGAAGTTGACAGTCGGCACGGGAGCTGAAGCGTGCCGACGGCTCGGTTCAGAATTTCGATATTCCGCAAGAGTTCAAGGAGCTTTACCAGACGGCGTTTGATGTTGAACCTGAGCAGCTCATCCGTTGTGCCGCAGTTCGTCAGGTCTACATCGATCAGGCTCAGAGCCTCAATCTTTACTTGGGTGCTCCGTCCGGCCGCCGGCTCGATGAAATGTACCGCTATGCTTGGCACAGTGGCCTTAAGACGACCTACTATCTGCGCACGAAGGCTGCGACGGGTGTCGAGAAATCCAGTATCAACGCTGGTTCGGCGACGTCCTCGGCAGCGCCGCAGGTTGCATCGTCCACCGGCCCCAAGGCTTGTTCGATCGAAAATCCTGATTGCGAGAGCTGCCAATAATTAAATGATTCATTGAATCTGAGGAGCAGAAACACATGCTATTGAATGCAACACAAACACAGCTGATGCCCTTCGAGTACCCGTGGGCATGGGATGAATTCAAGAATCTTTGCAAAAACCACTGGCTGCCGCAGGAAATTTCCATGGCTTCGGATATCCAGCAGTGGAAGAGCAACGGTGTTTTGTCTGCCGACGAAAAGCACCTCATCAAAAAGATTCTCAGCTTTTTTGCCAATACGGACGTGCTCGTCGGCGACAACATCGTCATGGCGATATACCGCCATTTGACTAATCCCGAAGTCCGCCAGTACCTGTGCGGTCAGGCGTTTCAGGAAAGCATCCATTCGTGGTCCTACGCTCACATCGTTGAGTCACTCTCGATGGACCAAAAAGAAGTCTTTTCCGAGTTCAAACGTTTTGGAACGATCAAAGACAAGCACGACTTCCAGTCGTCGTTTCTCAATGGCGTGATGAGCCCGTCTTTTTCGACCGAGACTCTCGCCGGCAAAAAGACTTTTCTTGAAAATCTCTGCGCGTACTATCTGGGAATGGAAGGGATGCAGTTCTACAGTGCATTTGTGCTGCTGCTGAACTTCAAGCGTCGCAATCTGATGGTCGGCTCTGCAGAGCAGCTTGAATACATCGTCCGCGATGAATCCTTGCACTGCCGTTTCGGAACAAAGCTCGTCAACCAGTTCATCGTCGAAAATCCCGAAGCTTGGACACCCGAGGTCAAGGAAGCGGTGCGCGCGAACATAGCCCGTGTCGTTGAGCTTGAAGATGCTTTCGTTGCTGATTGTCTGCCGCGTGACATTGTCGGCATGAGCAAGGAGCAGTTCTCGGTCTACATCCGTTATATTGCCGATCGCCGTTTGGAGTCCGTCGGGCTTGAGCCGCTTTATGGTGTCGACGACACGCCGTTCCCGTGGATGAACGAAATCATGGACCTGCCCAAGGAAAAGAATTTCTTCGAAAGCCGCGTGACGGAATATCAGGCATCTGTTTCGCTCGACTGGAACTGAACCGTCTCATCGTTGAAGGAAATGTGAGTTCATTTGCCTTCCTGATGGGCCAAATTTATTCCGCATCGTAATACTTT
>JBEDKY010000209.1:0-3523 GCA_041171905.1 Pseudomonadota bacterium | reverse complement strand
CGGCGGCCACAAGCGGAAGCTGCCACAGGTGCGCGCGCCGATTCAGCAGGTGTTTCTTGAACTGTTGGGAAAAATAGCTCAACAAACGGGATATCTGGTTTTCCTGCTTGATGACGTTCATCTCGCAGACCCCGCATCGATAGGCCTCTTCCAGTTCATCACCGAACGGGTAAATGATCAGGCGAATTTTGCCTTCGTCATGACGATTCGTGAGGGCAGTTCGCGACAGAACTTTGTGCTCGACAATTTCCTTTTGCGGCTGAACAACCTTCGCCGGCGGTTCCAGGTCTGGGACCTCGCACCGCTCAGCCAATACGACTTTCAACAGTTTTTGCAGGCTGTCGGCCTGCCGAGGCCGACTCCCAAGTTTGTAGAATTTGTGACTGCAAAATGCGACGGTTCGCCGTTGTTGTTGCACGCTCTGTTGAAACAGATGGTGGAAAACGAAGCGCTTGTTCCCGAGAGAAAGAATTTCAATCCGTGGGATCCGGTTTTCCGCGTCGACTGGACGAAACTGTCACAGATAGTTGTCGATTACCGTAACGTCGAGGCCTTGCTGGCATCGCTCGACAGGCTCGACAAACGCGATCAAAGGTTGACCAATATTGCCGCCGTTTCGCACGAGGCCTGTGAATTCGAATTTTTCCGAGTGGAGCAGGATTTTACCTCGGTCGAGCTTGAAACCCGCTTGCTGAGTCTTGTGAGACGTGGAGTTTTTGAAATACTCGGGGATGATAATCTTCCGGTGCAGCGGCGTTCTTTTGTATTTAGTCACGAGAAATTACGATCAGCGGTGCTCTCGGGTCTCGAGCTCCAGGCCCGCCGGCAGATTCACCTTGCGCTCGCCAACAGGATCATACTTCTGTATCCGAAGCCACGCCGTGAGCACATACTCTCGCTGGCAAAGCATTTTGAGGGTGCCGGATCGCTTGCCGACGCAGAGCGCAGTTCGGCAATTTTTCTAAAGGCGGCGAGACTGCATGCGCGCAGTTTTGAACATTCACTCGCAAAATATTATGCCGAACGGGCGATGGCGCGCGCGAGCTCGATAGGCAATCAGCAGGAACGTCTCAGCCGGTTGCGTGAGGCGTTCGAAACTGAATACATGATTCACATCGCACAAAATGAGTTGGTTGCCGCAAGCGATGTTTGTCAGCAGCTGGTGGCGCTCACCTTTGATACTCAAAGACGCGAGACGCTCCAATTACATTGGGGACATCTGCTGCTTGGTCTTGGCCGACATAATATGGCCTACCAGCAAGTTCTCGAGGCCATCGAGAGAAAACTTTCTCTTCCATTTAGCAAGGCCCATCAATATTTCGTCGCAATCTGGAGCCAGATGTCCCGCTTCGGATTCTTTGCGCTGGGCTACCGTATGTTGGAAAGCCGCTTTTTGAAGGCTCCGAAGCCAACAGACAATCAGATTCAAGGTCTGATGTTGATGGTCCTCGCGCTGGGGCTTGGCGCTGAGTCGCGTACGCTTGAATTGTTGGCCGCGGCGATTCGTTTTGATTTGCACCGGCGCGGTCCAACACGACCGTTTGCGGTCTTCAATATGATGATTGCGGCACACCTGCTGCGCAGTGGAAAAATCGACAGAGCATTTGAAATCGCCGAGGCCCTTGAGCGGGCCATGGAGGCTAATGGGCGTGTCGACATTGCACGCTGGGTGAGAGCTTTGCGTGCCATCTGGCTGGATTACCCCATGGGTCGCATCGAAAGACTTGCACGTGTTCTTGATGAGCGCCGCGACGGGCAATTGCCCTCGCTGGGTGTCCTCAATTGTGAAAGTCATGCGCTGCGCAGCTGGATTCGTGTCACATCCCCCCGCATCTGGCGGCAGAAGAGACGCAATGACGCCGCTCTTGTAGAAGAAAGACGTGATAAAGTCTGGCTCGACAAAAACAAGGGATATCTTTCAGACAGAATCAAAAAGACCCGCAAGCTTGAACTGCCAAAAGACAAACAGCCTGAAAGTCCGGAGCTCGATTCACCGGATGGGACAAACGTAAACAAGCTGGCTGACGAACTGGTTTCGGAAGGTGCCCTGCAAAGCAAACAGGCGCGCAAATTGCGTGAAGCGGGTGAGAATGGTCAGTACGTCGGGCTGGGGCTTTACTCAGACGTGCTGCGTTATGCTCTTTCCGATCGTCTCGATCCACTGCGTCGTTCAGTCGATCAGTTCGTTCGTCTGCGGCATGGTTCAGATGACGGTGAAATTTTCAAAAATTTTTCGTCTGCGTTGCAAGAGCTCGCCTTAGGGCAGCAAAAGGAGGCACTGCGGTATTATGTGGCCGCAGTGAAGCTTCTCGTCAACCGCAATTCTCCCGAAATATCGCTTCCGGTCAGTGACGCAATCCGCATGGGAGTGCTGATCATTCCAATTCTGGCATTCTCAACGGGCGCGCGCGGATGGCCATGGGGACGTTCCCTCCATCGCCTCCTGAAAAATGTTGATATCAAGCTGCAGCAAGCAGAAGGTGAACGCAATCCGCGCAGAACTCCAGTAACACCTCTGTTTCGCGGATTTATGAGTCATGTCGGCGGCGAAGGACACGACGCGCTCAAATTGATTGGTGATGCAAAAGACATCGCAAAATCGACCCAAAATGATTTGGTCGCATTCTTTGCTGAGCAGGCTCTTGGACTTGCCTGCAGTGAATTCGATCAGGTGCGTTCGATGGACTACTTCGCCGAGTGCTTCCGTTCCGCCCATGAATTGAACTGGAAATTTCTCGAGCGGCAACTTCTCTCACTCTGCCGCAAACTCAACTTGCCTCTGCAGCACCAGTTTCCCGAGTTGCTGGCCGAGTCGGAAAAGATCAATTTCCGCAGACGCACTTCAGGTCTTGCCCTGTCGCACATCATGGAGAGCTGGCTTGTGATGAACCGCGAGCCGCAGACAGTCGGACATTATATTTCGCAGGCACCCAGAGTGTCAGCACGGATTCTTGCCTCGCCCTTGAGTTTGCTCTTCCGCCGGCAGGGAGATGAGCGGGCCGGAATCAAGCCTGTCGTGCAGTGGGTGGATGATGGAAACCTCTTCTTGCAGAATCTTTCCAAGGAAAAAATTGGGGCCAAGTCGCTCGAATCCGAACTCGTGAGAAACCTGCCGCGTTTTCATGACGACCCAATTCGCCTGGTCCCGACCGGACAAACGAACTCCGTGCAGGTGGCACCCGTGTGGCAGCCCGAACCTGCGCCCAGCTCAGGTGAATTTTCCCAGTTTCCCGAGACAACTGGAATTATGAACACCACCAACCTCAATGAGACAGTGCTGGATAATAACCGGACGCAAAGGGTTCTGAGTGAGGAGGCTGATCGCCTCGGCGGCGAAACGCCGTATGCTGTTTACGTCGCACTCAAAAATCAGGATGAGTTTTATGGCTGGCTCGCGCTCAGTCGGGTGACTCTGGCGCAGTTTTCCAGCCGCGACTCGGAATTTGATTTGTTGTTGCTGGCCCGGCATACAGCCTTCAATTTGATGTGTGAGTCAAAGTTGCAGGCTGTCTCGGTGGCTTCA
>JBEDKY010000208.1:0-7179 GCA_041171905.1 Pseudomonadota bacterium | reverse complement strand
CCTTTATCGAGCGGTGGCCGAGTGCCTTGCGCAGATTGTTCAACTCCTCCTGCGCCGCTTCGGGGAAACGATGAATGTTGAGGCTCGCCATTCCGAAGAAATAGGTCAACTCGCCGTTGGGTCCGCGGTTTCGCAGGTCATCGAGGATTTTGATGATTTCATCATTGCCATAGGTTCCCCAGGTCAGAGGAGCGTATACAGCCATCAGGCCGCACATGCTCAGCCCGGCGTTGTAGCAGCTTTGCCGTGTCCCGAAGACAGGCGTGTAGGGTTGCAGAACCAAGTTGGCATAGACGTCGAGGCTCCAGTTTTTAAAACCGAGCGGTAACCAATTCGGCAGGTTGCTGAGGACAAACTGTTTGCCCAATGGCCCCATTGTGCCGGCGTCGCCGACGTGTTGGTGGATGTCGATCACTTCGACCGGCTGCGAGCGATACTGTGGCATTCGGAATTCAGCACGTGCTTCGCTCAAAGGTAGAGCGATACTCATGAGAGAGGTCAGAGCCATGAGCGCTGTCAGGGGGCGTGTCAGGATTTTCATACGCGGGTGTTCCTCCGGAATTTGCTGATTGTGCTAAGGTATATCCATCGCTTGGTCAAACTATTTTTATTGCAAAACGGGCAGGTCCCGCAGGTTGTGTGAGGCTTCAATGAGTAAGAATCATTTGGGTTTATCAGTAGTTGCTGCTGTCGCGTGCGCACTTCCGTTCCCTCTGGCAATGGCACAGGAATCAAGCCCGTCGGCGCAGGCGTCAGATAAAAAGGAAGCTCCGGCAGCCGGTTCTGCCCAAATTCAGGATAAAAAGGACGATTCCCCTGGTGATGCAGCCGCTCCCGCCGACATCGACGACAGATTTTCGACCGAGGGATATGCAGGGATATTTGTCGCTGCGTTGCAAAACACCGTCCCCTCGCTCGGCCTGAGTGGGTCTGTTTATTTGGACGACGACTTCCGCACCGGTCTCGACATTTGGGCCGGCAATTCCAAGGGTGCTTTCAGTTCTTTCAAGACACAAGGCGCAGGACTGTGGACAGCGTGGGAAGTGAGCGAGCGGCTGTGGTTGAAAGGCGGCTTTAGCTATTCGCGCCTCGACAGGCCCTCGGAGCAGGAACCACTTGCTGCTCTGACTGGCTCGAAAGACATGAGCAAAAAGCAGACGGTGCGCACAGACACCATTCAAGCTGACCTCTCTCTTGGTCAGCTTTGGAGCTTCACGGGATATTCGATTTCGGTTGATTACTTTGGATTTTCAACACCGTTCTTGACGCTCACCGGCCCCAAGCACACGATGTTCAACATCCACGCATTGCGCGTGGACTTTCTCTACGACATCGACTGACCCTGTCGAGCTTTTTATTGACGTGTCTGATTCAGCTCAGAGGAGGTCGAGCAGATAGCTCGTCTTCATCTCAGTTGTTTTGTCTTCGCCGGCGATCTCGAAAGAAATACTCTCGAAGGATGGTGGACCGGGAGGAGGAGTGAGGCGCGGCTTGCCGTTTTCGGAAAACGCGAGGCCTTCCTTGGGTATTCCGAACAGATTGTAGTTGAGTTTTTTGTCCATGTTTTCGTCGTGCCACCCTGCAATTGCGAAACGTCCTGCAGGAAAATCACTGAGCTGAATCGTGAAGGACTTCTGAGAGACACGGAAACACTCTGCGAATATGGCCTTTTCAGCGGAGTCGGGAAATCCGTCCGCAGATTTGAAAATGGACATACAGAAGTTTCCGCTGACGTTCTTGAGGTCGTTGACGGCAACCGTGAGTGTTGGTCTGCGCGGAACAGGCTGCTGATTGTCGGACGGAGGCTGGACGACAGGTTGTGAGTCGCTGCCATTCTGCGGCGGTGTTGTGCTGCCAGAATCGCCTGCTGTTGGCAGGGTTGCAGGTGCATTCGGATCAAGTGCCGGAGGCTGAAGTGGAGACGAGTTGGAAGGTTTTGGATTTCCAACTGAGATTGCAATGCTGGGATCCCGACCATCGCCTTCTTTTGGTTGAGTCCCGCAACCACTGGCGAACGGAGTCAGAAGTAAACACGGAACCGAAAAAAGCATGTGGCGGGTAGCGAAAGCTTGCATAGCTGGCGGTGCCTCCGGTTGGGTCAGCAGAGTGTCAGAATCGACAAATTTGTTGACCTGTCGGCAACCCTAACAGTCATTGGTCAAATTACAAAGGAAAAGCCGGCATGAGAGCCGACTTTTTTCATTTTATATTGAATACCTGCTGATTAGACAATCAGTAGTCGTAGCGTATGCGCAGACCAAGAGCCTGTTCCGTCTTGCTGGCTTTGCGGTCGCTGCCTGTTTCAAGTTTCTTGCGGTCGGCAAACACTTCGCCGGTCGTATTCTTGCTGTTGGCCTGCGAACGGTTGGAGTAATAGTAGTTGTACGACGGAATGAAGCTGAGTTTTTCGTCAAGGAAAAATTGGCCTGCCAACACGAACGACGCTTCTCTCGCCGAGTTTGCCTTCGGTAGTTTGGAGTCGGAGTAATTGGTTAAACCATCATTTGCCATCTTCAAATCGCGGTATCCGACTTCGCCTATCAATGTGAGCTCTTTTGGAAGCAGGTCGTACTTCACACCGGTCAGCACTGTGAGAGCTTGGTTGTCGTCGGCTTCAAGCTTGCCTTCATTGTTGAGTTTGGCAACAGCATATGTATCGCTTGCGATACCAAACTTGATTTTCAGGTCATCCACTTTGTGCTCTGCAACCACGTGATAAAAGGTGTCCATCTTATAGGAAGCCTTGTCCGTAAGAGGCAGCCATTGCCCTTGCAGACCAAAGCCTGCTTCCAGCGTTGTGTCTTCAATTTTACTGACGCCGGTCAGCTTGTGGTACCACGTCGTGTCCTTGGGTTTGGTTCCGAGTGTGTATTCGTTTTGATCGGGATTGCGCGCCACATGATACGTGACCTTGTTTTTGTCATCGATCTTGTAGTTGCCGCGGAATCCCTCCACACGGCTCATGTGGCCAGTGAACGAAGGTGATTCGACGACGTTTGTGCTCTTGATTCGGTCAGTATAACCGAAAAGCCCTGGCTCGAGTTCACGGACGTAACCGAGCTCGAGGCCTTCGACGGCGGGCACATCAAAAAGGAAATGGAAATATTTGAGAGTTCCGGTGTTGACCAGCGCCTTGCCTTCATCGTTGCTGTCTGCGTACCAGACCTTCTTTTTACCGTTGTCGCGGCTTTCGAATTCATTGAGTCGGATTTCAACGTCAGCTCTGCTGTATTCACCGAATTTGCGCTCAATGAAAAGACGGAACGAGTCTACTTTTGGAATTTTGAAGTTCTTCGCAGCGTCGTTGATGTTCTTATAGAATGGGTCAAGGTGGATTCTCATGTTGACTTTGGTGCCGGAGTCTTTTTTAGCGTCGGTCGATCCGTAGGAATTTCCAGAAGCGGCTGCTGGTGCTGCCGGAGCTGTCGCCGGTGCTGCCGCTGGTGCTGCCGTTGGTGCTGCCGCTGGTGCTGCCGTTGGTGCTGCCGCCGTTGACGCAAATGCATACGGGGAAATCAAAGAAAACGCAGATACGGAAAGAAGAGCTTTCACATCGCCTCCTGAAGACGTTTATTTAAAGGTACGGTCAAGTAGAGCGTCAAAATTTAAAAAATTCAACTCCGACCTCGAATGCTGCCTGAGATTTCACGCAAGAGTCACAGAATTGAATGACTCTGCTTGTTTTGTGTTCAAATTGTTGGAACGATTGTGGCTGTTGGAGCTGCGGAGAATTATATCGCGTGCATCTGAGAGTGATTACATCGGTTCTAATATTTTTGCTTCAGCATGAGAGCGCGTCGGCACTCATGCTGTTGGAAGATGAATTAAATCCGCGTCCGCGCTACAGCGAAACCGTCCTCGTTCCAAAGGGCGGCCATTTTTCGGCGAAGATTTTAACAAGTGTTGGTCAGGATGTCGTGCAAACTCCAATCAATGAACAGACCGAACGAAGATTGTTCGCTGCTCTGGGGGTTTCGACGCGAGGCGGAATGCAGTTTTCCGAGAAGGTCAGGGCCGACCTCACGGCGAGTGCAATTCGCCACATGGCAAGCACATTGGTGGAAGAGAATTCCGGCTGGAAGAAGGATGAGATTCAGTCCGAAGTTGCCGGCGGCGGACAAGTGCGTCTGCAATTCAGCGACGGAATCCGCGCGGGCGGGGGGGCGATTTGGATCATGCGGCCGTCGGCTCAGGAGACGTTCGAATTTGCAGGTCAACGCGCCATCAAACGACTCTCCGGTTATTCCCTGTGGACCCCTGATTTTTCGCTCAGCAAGGAAGCGGGAGGCTGGAGTGCGGGCTTGGGCTGGCGTCCGCGAGCATCGCAGAACCGTGCATTCTCACGCGAAGGAGACGATGGAAAAGTTGAACTGAGTGAGGATGTGACCCTGGACGAGCTTTGGTCGGCTGGCGTGCAGACCCAGTTGCCTTCGAATCGGAATTTGCGTTTGGATGTCAATCTGCACGGTTCGGCAGTGAGTGAGTCTTCAGAAGATCAAAAGACGCCGTCTTCCTCCTCTGCGGATTCGACCGACAGTGCGCGCAGACGATATGAGGTTGCACTCGCACTGGGGCTCGGAGATTTGGCTGGCCACCGGTTGACCATCGGCGGTGCCTACCAGTCCATTGCCTACAGCGATCAAAGTTTTGTCTCTGCTCAGACGATTCCACTCTGGTCGGTTTTTTTTCGTGATGAGTTCAATGCGGCTGGTCTCAATATTTTTGTAGACGGTTTGTTTTCTTACGGCACTGATTTGCAGAGTCTTCCCGATTTGAATGCAAATTACAGCAGGGTGATGTTCTCCGTTCAGTCAGGTGTTCAATTTTGAGGAGTGGACGATGAATCACTCTCGTTCGTTTGCAAAGGCAATCATACCGACGATTGTTTTTTTCTCTGGAATTCTGCTTTTTCCTTCGGCGTGCCGGAAGAAATCAAGTCTGCTTGAGGAGACTGGTGGAAGCGGCACGGACACCATTCCTTTCGAAAAGGCCGGTGATGCAGACACGGCTGCTCTTTCGCTGGTACACACGAAATCATTTGCCTCGGCTCCCGCTCCCGTAAGGCCGGATCCTGATTTGTATGCTCGGCGCCTCCTGCGACAGTTCCGCACGGATGGCAACACACTCGCGCGGCAGTTGGGATTGGTTGAACAATACAGACTCATGTTGGGCGGAGCGACCGACGATTTTCGCACAGTGCCGCAGGACTCCTACGACGCGACGTCTCTTTTGACTTTGCAGAAGGTTGCACAGGAGATTTGCATCTCGCTTGTGTCGCCCAATCCTTCGGTTCATGCGGGATGGCAAAGCGTTTTGCCTGAAGCTCCTGAGAACGTCACCGCCAATGTCCGCTGGCTGATGCGCAAGATGCATGCCGTGCCGGATGCTTCGCTCAGCAGCTCAGCTGTAACTGAACTCGTTGAGATGGTGCAGGCGGATGCTGTCAAGGGGGTTATCGTGGCCTCAAGCTACGTCACCGCTTGCACGGCGATGGCCTTGGATGCGGAGGCTTTGCTGTTATGAGATTGTCTGCGCTCATTTTAAATTTTCATTTCAGTCGAAGACACTTCTGCCTGATTGGACGCCTGATTGCTTTATTCGCTCTCGTTTTTCCTTGGCAGGAAGGTGAGGCTGCGAGCACTCGTTCCGTTCGCCGTGCCGCGCAACTTTTGGGCGCGCGAATGCCTGACGAAAGCGAAATAAATGCTGCCATCGCCAGCGATGCCGGCTATCGGGCATTCGTCAGAAAACTTGTCACGAGTGAGGGATTTTATGATGCGATGCTCCGCTACCACGAGCGGGTGCTGGGGGTCGGGCTGCCATCGGAGTACCTGAGTGAGTTGGAGCGCGACGATCTCGACGGAAAGTCTCAGAAGGTTGCCAAACTGAGTTGCCGCCGCGGTTCAAACAATCGTCTGACCTGCGCATGGAAGAGCTCCGATCGCAAGTCAACTGCTTCGTGTCTTGCCGCCGCCCAGCATCCGGTGGCTCCGTTCTGGAAAGAGGGCTTGGTCTTATGGGTGTGTCCGAGTGTTTCGTATGCCTGCGGAGCGGACCTCAGCAAGTGCAGCATTGAATTTCCAAGCGACGGAAACGAGGCACGCAATTCTGAGCTCGGCAACAGCGACGTTTTTGATTCGCGCCGCAGTATGCTCAAAAGTCTGAGCCGGCAGGCTGCTGGTCTGGCGACCGCGGTGGCCGTCGAAAATTACCCGTATACAAAGATACTCGCCCCCGGGATTACAGCCGTTGATGGCGTCTTGGCGATGTTTTTCCGGCAAACTTTTCAATTTGATATTTCAAAACTGCACGCGAATGACTCGCTGCTGCGGCAAATCAAATCGATTCCCGCCTCACAGCGGAGATTTCAACTGGTTTACACAGGTGACGCTTATGAAACTGCGGGAATTTTGTCGACCTTCGGCTGGCTGCGCAGATATGAGAAGAACCGTACACGTGCGAATCAGCTTTATGAGAGATTGATGTGCCGAAAATTCACATCTCAGCTACCGCGGGTATTTCCGCAAGACCCTGGCAACCTTCGCACTACGGAAGGGTGCAGCGGTTGCCACGCGACACTTGATCCGCTTGCAGACTTTTTTTCAGTTTGGGGTGAGGGTGGCGGGCTCTACAATGGTCTCGCCGCTTCGCGTGAGGGCAGTTTTATCGGACGTTCCGGCAACAGCCTCGCTGATCTTGCAAACATCATTGTTGCAGATGAGGCCTTTGCCGCGTGCACGGTCAACAATGCATTTGAGTATTTGGCTGGACGCAAATTCCGTACTTCCGAAGCCGACTTAAGGCAGCGGCTGACTGATTATTTCATCGACAGTAAATATAGTTTTCGAGAGTTGATGTACGCGATCGCCACACATCCCGATTTCACCGTCAGCGCACGCGGTGACGCCAACGTAACCGATCCGCTCGAGCAGCCTGCGTTAGGAAAAGTTCCGGAGCCCACGTTGCCGGCCTGTAACACAACCATCGACTTCAATGCCGACATTGTGCCGCTCATCAGTCAATGTACCTCTTGTCACCGTGCAGGAGCTCCTCGTCAGGCACTCGAAACCTCGGCACAATGGAAACAATGGGGCAATCAGGCTGTGTCGATGATGTCGGTTGGGCAAATGCCACCGGGACTTCAAGGGGCTCCCACAGAGGGTCCAGTTTATCAACTCA
>JBEDKY010000207.1:0-5240 GCA_041171905.1 Pseudomonadota bacterium | reverse complement strand
GATGAATCATCCGTGGATGTTGGTCTTCTGGACCGAAACTGAAAGCGACCGAGGGCCAGTTTGGAACTGGCTTCACGCGCTACCGGAAGACCAGCGCAAAGCCATCGTGCGCAAACTGATTCTTCTTGAGCTCTCCGGCAATATGCTGCGAATGCCATCGAGCAAAGCTCTTGGTGGCGGCCTCTTTGAGCTGAGAGAGACAGGCTTCGGGCTTCGGCTCTACTACGGGTTCCTCGCCGGACGCGTGGTCATACTGGTGGCTAGTGGCGACAAGAGCTCACAAAAACGAGATATCCGTTTGGCACGACAACGACTCAACAAAGCTCTGGAGGACGAGAAATGAGCAGGAAGAACTATCCAAATATGAGCAGGAAGAACTATCCAAATCTTTCCGATTTCATTGCCGAGCACTACTCAAAGGACGAGGCTGCAGAAGTTCGTGCCGCCGCCCAGGAAGAGTACGCACAATTGCAAACCCTCCAAGAGGATGTCACCCGCATTATTGCTCAGTACATGGCCCGTGAAAAAATCGGCTTCAACGAAATGGTGCGACGTCTTGGAATCAGCCCGTCACAGTTTTCCAGAATCCAGCGCGGCGATGGAAACATCACCCTCGGTACCCTCGCGCACATTGCTCGCACTGCCGGCATGAAGGTGCGCATTGAGGCTGAGTGATTTGAACGCTCACCTCGGCACCAGTCACCTTTAGTGGCCTTCGGGTGGTCTATCTCAAGTGGAGTGATCCCTTTTTTAGATAAATTTTATCACCCTCGCATTTGACGCACTTACAAAATCCACAGATCAAATGCGAGGGGTTCGGGGAAAGGTTTGGAAAACGAACGAATAGTGGCGTTTTCCAATGCAGGATCTCTCAAAATGGGATGTCTTGATCAACGCTGTTCGAAAATCGAATCTCAATTTGATTATTTGAAACTCCTCTTCGATCATTGCATCGATCGAGTGTCTCACCCAAAGTCTCCCTGCGCCCACAGATCATCCAACTCGGAACGACAAGATCTGCCGAATCGACCAAAGCGTAGTGCGTTTTCTGTTTAACTAATCGCGGTGACCAAAGACTTACATCAACATTGTCACCACGCAAATCAGGAATCTGCTTCTTCAAATACTCGAGAACTTTTGATGCCCTGTAATGTTTTCTCGTCACACACAGAACCAATTTATCTTGAATAAAAAAGCCAATTCTCTGCTTACGCCGAACGACAACAATTCTTCGAACTTGTTTTGAATCAGAAAGCTCACGGGGGGTTTGAAACACTGTAGAAGATTTTTGTTGATGACTGGAAAACGACGAACAAATCTCGCCATCCACTGGCACAATTGGTTTCGAGTCCTTCCGAGCCACAGGGGTTATACCCCTTCTATGACTTATTCGCGAAAAAAGTGAGCAGAAGATTTTGTCACTTCGGATCCATTCCGGCAACTCGTTTACTTCGTCTTGACCGAAATGCTCAGGCGATCTGCGGTAAAGCGACTTCACGATTGAACGCACGTTTTTGCAGTTGCGTGATGACTCAGCGTTGGGGATGGCTCCTACTCTCAGCAAGACCTTTTCCATCGCACAGGCAAGGCTGTATCCGGCCCATTTGTAGGTCAATGCCAACCGGACGATCCAAAGGTTCCGCTCTCCGTCCTGTACCCACCAAGGAAGACTGATTTCATTCGGGTCAAAGACAACTTTTTCTTTCAACGTCTGCGTCTTCCTCAAAAGATGCATAGACCGCTCTAGAAGCCACGGAACGTCTTTGGACAATGGTAAGCTTAGGTTCCAGCCCTCGCCCTCGTAGTGAGCCGATTTGAGCCATTTTGGAGGATTCCTGAAATATTTCCTCAAAAACGCATCAGAGAGACCAGTGAGTGTACAAATTTCGCGCATCGTTGCACTGACAGTCCAACCCGAGAGATACGGCACCTTCTTGAATTGGCGGCTGCATGCTCGGCCATCAAAGTTCCAGGTCTTGTCAAACTGGGCTGCACCCAGAAGCCACAACACGAGTTTCGCCAATCCCTTCTCGACACGCTCATCGTTGTAAATCCGCTCTGCAACTCGCGCAGCGCGGTTACGAGAATTGAGAAGTGAATGTAGTTCCGTGACAACTGGCCGTCCCGAACGCTCCAGTTCGCGCAGCGGCGCAGTGTTACGATAAACAAGCTTCGCAGGATTATTGAAGTTGGGAAGGTCACGTGAAACTCCGCGTGCTCCGAAGTCAGCGCCAAGGCCCATGCGATCAAAAACGGCGAGGAGCCGACCTTGTAATTTGAGTGCAGATTTTTGATTGGCAGCTGTGGAGAGAATGATCGGCAAGGGGGTAATCGCCATGACAACGCCCAACCCGAGTCCACCGGTGCTGCGCACAGCGTAACAAATCAGATGGGCGACCTCTGGAATTTCTTTTTGCAATGCCGGAAAAATCTTCGACCAATCGAGCTTGCCGTCAGCATCTTTCCAACAGTCGTTCGCGCGGTGGGCATCGAAGTCAAAGACAAGACCGAAGACTGTCTCATTTCCATTTGCGTTTCGGTATGAATTAGCAGCTAAATCAGCACTTAGGCGCGCATCTCGGATCGAGCACTTTACAGCAACCCGTTCCCCCTTCGCGTTCCGTGACCAAGACTTGTATTCGTAGTGTCCAGAAGCAGCGGAACTTCGAAAAAATCGTTCCGACTCCGGGCAAACACGTGCAGCTCCCGACACAGAATAAACCTTTTTCGGCAACAACCTATACACACCACATTCAACCGTGGTATCGTTGTTCCATGAAGTTGTGAAAGCAGCTTCCCGGGGTGGTGAAAACACCGAGATTAAAAAGCCTATCTGTTGCAGCAGCTGGGCTTTTATTTTTTGCTGCATCTGCAGGTGTATAGCCCTGCTGAAAATCAGACCATCCGATTCTCCAAACGCACTTGAAAAAAATTCCAAATTTCTAGATTGACAGTACCAAAAATTAATTTGACAAGCAAAGATTTTGCCTAGTGATTTCCGCACAGTACAACGAATCTCACGCAGAATTTGCGCAAGAAGAAATGCAATTCGTCGTTCACCTCTCGATTGTGGCGCTACATCAAAAGATCCTTGTTTTCCGATGATCTCTACAAATCCACTTGAGCAGAATTTGACCGAGTTGACTTTCTGATCTCAGGCAAAAGTTGCTCGAGATTCAGATTCGAAAAAAACTTTTCACGGACATCCTGCAGCACAATGTTTTGAGTTCCATGCTTGTCGTTTTGCATAATCAGAAGACATACTCGGACGCGGCACCAGTAATCGATAAGTGTTTGCTTCCCTGTTTTGTATTCTTCCGTCGAAAGAAATATCCTCGGTGGCATGCTCTGGCTTTTGGTGCGAAGCACCCTCTCAACTGATCGTGTAAATTTTCTCAGCGTTCTCGGAAACGACGACGGGTAAGCTGACCCGATTTATGATTGGGTAGGAAAAGCGCTTGAGTATTTGCTCATGCATCCTCTACTGCTGACAGAAAACAATGAGGCACAGTGCTAGATTGAGTAGCGAGTTCAATTTGCTACATTTCGCTTTTACCAATGAAATTGAAATAAGATAACTTGTCCTCGGTCCAAGAAGAACACTCGGTTGATCGTCTATTTGGAGCTTATCTGCCGAATGTTTGGCAACGTCGAAACTGTCTTGTGAAGGATTTGGTATCAAAAATGTTTCAGTGATTGCAGGAGTTCAAGAAGCACGTCACTGCAGATTCTTCCAATCTTTTGAAATTCAAAATTAAAATTAAGACACGACGTCGACAATTTTTGCGGCGCGCTCTCGCTGCTGCTTATCAAACGTCACGAGCGAATCCGCCAAGTCACGAGCTAGAGCGATATACACCGCATCCGCACCCTTGACTGCCAAATGCGACGCCAACTCTGTCGCCAGTCTCGCCAACGACTCGTCGAGATCATGACTTTCAACACCAAGCGATTCCATGATGCGGATGGATTTGTTCGCCAGAATGGAGGAACCCGTGACACGGGAAATTGTACCCGCCACTTCAACGAGAGCCAAAGTTGGAATCCTGATTGTTTCGCTAGGTGTTTGTGTCAACGAACGCATGAGATCACGAGCCTTGGAATGGAAGGCATCAGATTCAAGAAAAAAAGAAACCCAGACGCTTGCATCAATGACCGGCATCAGCTCCGTCCTTTTGCAACTTCTTCGGCTGCTGAATTTTCCGACTTCCATGCCAGAGCCACTTCGTGTGCGAGCTTCTCAGCCTCCTCAAGCGCTCGTGCACGGTTCGCAAGACGTTGGGACTCATCAACGACTCGTGGGATGGGCGTGATCATCGCAACTTCTTCTCCATCGACAGTCAGAATGAATTGTTCACCCTTATTGCGCACATCACGCAATATTTTTGAAGCTTCGTTCTTCAGCTGACGGACTCCAATTTTTGTGGTCATAACAGAACCCCTTTGTAGCCACAATTGTAGCCACACTCTGGAAGCAATTCAAGAATCGTGTTTTTGACAATCTCGACAATCAGAAGTTCGATGGATCGGCCGGTCGCTTCATCAAAACCACCCTCATTCGTCACAATAGATTTTAGGGAGTTCGGCCAAGCGGAACAGTTGCCGTC
Organism: Pseudomonadota bacterium; assembly: GCA_041171905.1. Lineage (GTDB taxonomy): Bacteria > Bdellovibrionota_B > Oligoflexia > Silvanigrellales > Silvanigrellaceae > RFOM01. The sequence goes on along the minus strand of JBEDKY010000207.1, from coordinate 633 downwards.
AGATTTCTTTAACCAACTCAAACAACACACGCACATCTGGGACGGTCGTCTTTCCTGAATTCACGTTCTCGAAAAGACCAACTTCTGTCAGTCGCTTGATGGCATCGGTGAGTGTGCGCCGAGCGACGCTGATAGCCTCTGACATCTCACCCACCGAAATTTTGAAACGTCCGGTACCGAGTTCTTCGGCATGATGCCAAAGGTAACAATACAGAAGAGCAGCAGCAGAGTTATCAATTCGTTTCAGGGCAACGTTGAAAACAAAATGAGCTCGCGTCTTTCGGGTACCCGGCAGTGGCTCCAATTCCTCGGGCTGCTTGAGCCTCTCTTTTTGAACAGTTGGTCTGGAGGGCAACCGCAGCTGCGCACTCGAGGCCATCAATCCAATCTTCTCATTCGAACTCAGCCCTCCCCTACTCTCTTGAGGCTGAGACAATTCAAAGGGGGCAGATGTCGTATCTCGCGCAAATTCTGCTTGAGATTCGACCTCAACCTGTGACGCCCTAACTCGCGCAATTTCTGCGCGAGTTTCTAACTGGGAAGGATGAGGCGAAAGGGTATCATTCTGTTCATTGAGTCGCGGTGCGAAAGACACATCATCTCGAGCAAATTTTGCTCGAGACTGAGAGATAT
>JBEDKY010000206.1:0-8182 GCA_041171905.1 Pseudomonadota bacterium | reverse complement strand
TTTGTTTTTTTCGGTTCGATTTCCAGCGGCAACCAAAAATCGCGGAACGCAATTGGTCGCGAAATGAATGGTTCGTCCACCCCGGTGCGAAAAAGCTCGAGCAGCGCGCCATCGTTTAGTTCGTAGAGTCGCAGGTTGCGCAGGTGGGGATTGCCCAAGCGCAGAATCCAGTCGGTCTGCGTGCCCGTATTTTGCACTTCAAATCGAACAAGAAGCTGACCTTGGTCGTAGCCGAAGTTTGGTAGCTTGTCTTTTGCAGAGAAGAATTTGTAACTATTCAGCATCGAAACAGGAAGGTCGTCGATTGTTTCCGATTTTTTCAAATATGAATATGAAAAATTTTTTAGAGCGAGGTTGCTATCGGTTGCCGACAAAACTGTCACTTGGTCGAGTTGGTTCGCATTCTCGGAATTGATGGAGGCTGATGCGCTTTTCACTGTCAATGACAGCGCAATCAGGAGAGAAAAGATGGTGAGCAGGCGTCCGAGGTTCATGTGATGCCCGTTCCTGACATAGTTTCACACATTGGAGTTAGCTTATCCGATTAATTTAGTCTTTCATCCAGAATTTAAAAGGCCGGACCGCTGTGGGTCCGGCAAGCATCTGACGCTTTTGCTACGGGCATGGGTGAGGATTATCGCGGGTCGGTGTTGATTGTGATGCTTGTATTGCCCAAAAAGCGCTTCTTGCTGTTCACTTCACGAAGCATGTCTTGGCGCATTTCGCCGAGCAAGCGCACGGGTCCATCAGTCGCTGCGAGTGCTGCGTCAGTGTTCGAGAGACGGAAACCGTTGCTGTATGGCTGTGCAGTGCTCCAGGCATGAATGACGGATGGATACTCAATTTCCGCATTTGCATTCACACCGATAGCTCCGCTGCTGACATCAAAGCCAATCTGGATCCACTCGAGGTTTTGCGTCGCAGCAAAGCAGGCCGTTGAATAGAGCATGCGCAGTTTTTTACGCAACTGGGTATAGGTGGCTGAAGTGTATGGTGCATCCGCGTCGGCGATTTCGTCTTTTATATTGCGCATGCTGTGTCCACCATCATAAAAATGGATCACTTCCTCGGAGCCATGGGTGTTGACAATCATGTCAATTGCTTTGATCTGCGGGTTAGCCGCAAGTGAATAAAGATGTGTTTTCAGATTGCGCAATGTCGCCGAACTGTTGCGCAAAACCTTGATTGTCGAATATTGACCTCCCAGTGCGCTGCGCGGAACATCGGCAGTCAGCCTTTCCATTATTGTGTAGAGCGGCGCGAGTTCCGGACTTGAGCCGACTTCGAGCTCCGAGAGAACGATGAGTGCTCTTTGGCTTTTGCTTACGTCTGCCGTGGCGGTTGATGGACTCAAGTGAGCAGCGCCCAGTGCGAGCAGCGGAAGAAGCAGCGTTGATTTGATTTTGGCAAGTGAAAATGTCTTCATTGAGGTCTCCTCTTGAGGATGAATTGGCACGGTGCATTCCGGCCTGACTGAAAAGTCTCACGTCCTGCAGATGCTTTCCTGATGATTATTCTAAAAATTTGTGATAAGATTTGAGATGATAATAAATCAATTATGTCAGATATTTGGGGTTATCGATTGAATATTGAACGGCTACCTTCGGAACTCTGTCGGAAGGGACTCTACCGGCGGGTGAGAGTCTGGCTGCGGAACGACCATTGGCACACCTTGTCGGTGTCAGAACGCAGCTGGTGTTTGTTCGCCCTTTACTTTACGGGTGCCATTCAAGATGCGGATGAATACAAGCGCATCTGGCTGGTTGATGATTCATCCCGAGATTTTTTGCACGTCTTTTTCGCCCGCAGTGTTGCTGTCGTGCGAGCTGGTGAACTCGCATTGGCGCGCAGAGAATGGCTGAAAATTTATCGCCATTGCAAAGGCACACGTGGATGGCTCTGTCAGGCTCAGGCGTTCTTTTCGATGCAGCAGTCGCGCTGGAAATCCGCAGCGCGTTGGGCCGAGCGTGCCGCGCATGCCAGTTTCGCAGATGGTGACAATCTCTTGAGGTCAATCGCTTTTGATATGCAGGCCCATGCTGCTTCCCGACTTGGGGAGTTTTCTGTTGCTCTTCGGCAGGCGCAGCGTGCTCTGGAGTGTGCAAAGCTCATAGGCAACAAAGCCATTGAAAATGCCGTCCGCGTCTCGCTGGCATGCTGGGATGCAGAACGCGGTACCGACCCGCAAAGATCTTTGCGCACATTGCGTTCACTTCTTAAAGAAAAATCATTCCATGACTCACATTCGCAGTCCGTTTTGCTGCTTGAATTGAGCCGTCTACAGATTCTCAGGGGCGAATTTTCTCAGGCCCGGCAGACACTCGTGCGGATTGAGCGGACTCTCGCTGGGTCCGGTGGACAGCCACTTTTTCGACAACGCATTCAACTTGCGCAGAGGAAAGCGCTGCTTTTGCGGTTGAGCGGGCGACCCGATTATGCGTTACAGCTACTGGAACAGGTCTATTCCGACATTCCGGACTTTGAAAAATCGCTGCGTCTAGAGGTTCGTGGGCAGATGATTACGTCAGCGTCGGAGGCCGGCATTGCTGTTCCTGAGCCATGGTTGAGCGACGAGTCGAAACTCACTGCCGCTGTCCGCACGGAACGTGCGTTGAGAACTCTCAGGCGAAGGCAAACGGTTAACGCATCCCCTTCCGCGCAGCTGGATGATCGTCTAGGGACCATGATGGATGAACTCTGGTTGCAAAGGAACTCGCTATTTACAACGCAAAAGGTTCTTGAAGCCGGATGGCTTCCGCTGCTACTGCCGCGTATCCGGAATACGGAACAGACCGTGTTTTATGAACTGCAGGGAGCTAAACGCATTATCTCCGCGACGCAGCAGTGCGTGCGTCTGATCTCCGCAAGCCCAACGGAGCAAATGTTGTCGCTTCTGCGACTGTTGTCTGAGGGAGTTCAGACAAAACAAGACATCTTCAGAGCCATTTGGAACAGGCGTTATTATCCCGAGCGCGACGATGCTGCCATTTATGTTTTGGTCGGAAGGTTGAGAAATTTTTTACAGGACGATGCGCATTTGCTCGTGAGCCGGCGAGGTGGCTACGTGCTGGAAGCAGAAGTCCAAAGTCTTCATTCCCTCGAAGAAAATGAGAGAAGGGCAAACAATAATCCACCTGCTGCAAATAGTTTTATTGTTCAGACGCCTGTTGCCCAAACAGAGCTCCCGTCAGTTCGAATTTTCCTCCTTCTGGAATGGAGCAGAGGGCAGGTGTCTTTTACCGCCGAGCAATGGCAGAAACACGCATCATTATCGCGCGCTTCTGCTTGCAGGGATATTGCGTATTGCTGTGCAAAAGGACTGCTGTTGCGGATGGGACGCGGCCGTTCACTGACCTATTGCTCATCGGTAGCGAGTGTTGCACACAGTGTCGAATCTTTAGACATATTGCCGGAATAAAAACTCCAATATTTGCGGGTGCTCCCTGCTGGCATACGTCCTGCTCAGAGGGCAATAAGAACGATTTAAATAAAGGAGTAACCGCATGAGCCGTAAAATAACTTCACTGGTGATTTCAGCAGCGTCCATTGTTTCGATATTGTCAGCAGTTGGCTGTGGAAGACAGGCTTCGCAAAGTGAAACCGCCGGAACGCGGGACAATCTGGAAAGCTCTCGGGCGCTCACACTCAGCTGTCGGGGTTCAACAACTCCCGTTAAGCAGCTGGCACTCGAGCTTGCAAAACAGTGTCGTGCTCAAAATGCTGAGCTCAAGGCTGCGGGACTTCCCGCTTGTCAGCAGGATCAATGTTCAGACCTCGTCACCCTAGAGTCGGCCAGCAAAAATGCTCCGGGTGCCAGTTACATTTACGATTCTCAGGGTCACACGGTTGGAATCAAGCTCGTTTTGTCGACCGATATCCGCCTCTCCACACAGGAGAAGCTCGGACTTATCTGCTACGCGCCCGAGCTCAAGGCTGACGAGCTGCTTGGCTCGATGGCAACACGCTGTAAATAACACCCAAGCAGATTTCTTGATTTAGCTTTTAAGAATCATTCCTTTCCTTCAGATTCCCCCGACCTGCGGTCGCACGACTGCAGGTTTTTTTCTGCGCATCCTCCATTTGCAATGGCGAAAATCTCGATGGACTCTCTCGGAGAAGGGCTTAAAACACCTGTGCCGCCGCCTGATATTGTTCCTGTGCTGCCGCCTGACGGTGTTCCTGTGTATGGTAATGAAATTGGACTCAGAGGGACTTCCCATGGTCCAGAAGCATTGCCAACTTTGTCCACGAAAGCACCCTCTGTGAAGCTGAGTGATGGATTTGGGATGAAACTATCTGTGCATCCAATAAGAGTCACAGTTAAGAAATAGATTCGCGTTGCGTTTACATCTGTTTTTTCTCCCAGCGAATAACTCGGGATGCAATTCGTGCCTCCTTTGAAACTGATTTGGCTGGAATTCATAGCCATTACTCCAGAATGCACCTCATCGATTGGAATCACGATGATGACTCCACTCGCGTTGGCAGTAACACTTTCAGTTGGTAGGAGACCAGGTGGTGCCGAGTCATAGCCAACAGTTCCTTTCATTGCTGCCGAAGTTCCAGCAGAGCTTACTTGTTCCACGACCAAATCGTATCGCTTGTTTTCAAAGTTTGCTACAGTTCCGTCCGTCGTATTTCCAAAACTTCCGCGTGCGAAAAAAGTTCCGTTGGCTGCACACTTCATTTCCGCCGACTCGCTGCTCTCGATGATAAACTTTTGGTATGCATTCGCATCCTGATATACTTTGACGATATCTCCACCCACGTCGCACGAACCCGCGATCGCAAATGCACCAGATTGTGGTCCCACCCAAAAATCAGCTTTTGGATATACCAACGCGAGTTCTGATTTCTCAGGAATTCCATCTCTTGATACGAGCACCCATTCGCTTCCGAGCATGTCTGCGGGTTCAATGCGGTTCATTTGGACAGTTCCATCTGCCGCGCCATTTGCTGCGACAGTTGCCGAAATTCCGAGAAGGTGTGCTGCACGCAAATCACCGAAACGTGTATCCATCAGGTTGGCTTGAAATTCGCTAAAACTCTTGCCCAAGGCTGAAACAACTCCAATTTTATGCGATTTCAGCGGACTCGAAAAAGTCATCATCTTGATGTGTCGAATTTCGTAAGGTTTCAGGGTTCCTGCAATTTGTAATTCAGAAATTGGGCAAACTGACATTTTGAGCGTTTGGCCGGTGATTTGATCCAAGAGCATGTGTGAGCTGAATGGTGTGTAGATGCGCCTTAGCTCGCTGGCAGGAATCCCAACTGCTGCCATGTGTGCCGTGGTGATCTGCGATTCCGTGAGACTCATTGAAATCAGACGGTCCGCGTTGACGGTGTAGTCTTTCGTGCCCGCCCACGACCTGACAAGTGCAGGACTCCCGTGCGTGCAGAACTTTTCTTTGTGCACGGCATCTATGAAATCGAGCTGCAGGAGTGACATAGAAACTCTCAAGGCATCACCCTGAAATGCGTCTAGTTCAACCGGACTCAAGCTCATGATCTTTGGGTCTGTAAGTTCGACGTTGCCCTCTTTGATGACTTCATTGCCGCGCGTGATTTTGTAGGTGAACCATCTGTAAGCACGCTTGAATTGAAAAGTATTAAGTGGATCGTTGAGGAGCTTGTTTGGCGGGAGAGTTGAAGCTGCGTAGAACTGCCTTTCTTCTGGGCTCAGTGAAAGCAAAGTCGCAGAGTCGACGACCTGCTTTGTTGCTCCTGTCGCTGTGGAAATTGAGCCTGCTGTCGCGCCAGTTGGCACCGGTGTCGCTATCGGTGCCGTTGAACCCGTCGCGGAATCGACAGTTCCGAGAGTGGCATCTGAATTTATCGCAGTCGCATTCAAAGAACTTGACGGCTGAGCGGAACTGTTTTGATTAACGCTGTTCTCGAATTTTACCGAGATCGCCACTGACAATGGTTTACCGTCGCGCCTCGTATTCCAGCCGCAGGCGGTGGCAGTCAGCAAGCCGAGTAGTGCAGGGCCAAATCGTTTCACATTGATTCCCTCGGGCGGCAAAAAATTCCTCCCACTGGTTGGAAGTTCGGCAACACTCAAGAAAAGTAGAGGTGATATTTAAATAAAATAAAGATTTCAGCGTGTTATGAAATTAAGGAATGAACCCTCTCCAAAGTTCACGAACGTCGAAGAGAGGCTGCAAGTTACCAACTTTCAGACATTTTCACGCAGTCGTCGCTGTTCCATGTTGGACACACGATCACCGGATAGGGTGGCTTGACGTCGTTACTTTTGCACATCCAAACATGTGATCCGCTCTGTGTGCAGCCCATGTGCTTGGGGTTGAAAATTGTCTCTGACGTGAACTCATCACATGCGCCGAGAGGGGCCCTCTTTTCCGCGCACGGAGAAATGTCTGCATTTGTTTTGTTTCGTTTGCCTTTACGGTATGAACCGCGCGGGTTGATTTGAATGATGATGCCGTTGTCATCGTGGCCGACGGACGGCTGATCAGGCGGGAACGCCGCACATTGGATGTCCCCATATTTTGCTTCGCAGTTGAATCCGCAGCGGATTTGTCCGTAAGCCGCAACGCATCGTTCACCGGCACGGCTGCCGCACTGGAGTTGACCATAGGCTTTGGCACACCCATAGCCGCATTTGCGCTCGCCATAGCCTGAAATGCACTCGTATCCGACCTCTTTGTCGGTCTTCTTGATGAAGATTGGGTATTGAGCGTACGCGGTGCTATGGGGCGCCATGAACACTCCGAACAGAAAAATAATGAGTGTTGCACGAAAATAGAAGATTTCGTTGACCATCTTGCGCTCCAAAATTTTGCGTTGGCATTCATCGACAAGCCAATACAGACCAACCCCGCGCGTATCGGAAAACAGCCACGGCTCTTGAGTTTTTACTCGGCCGGTATTTAAATCGTAAGAAGCTATTTGTTCGGAGTTAACTTCTTTGCCTGATCTTCAGGACATTCATAGGCTTCAGGCATTTGTCGCGGCAGTCGACGAGGGCAGCCTGTCGGCAGCTGTGAAGCGGCTGCATATCACCCAGCCGGCGCTTTCTGCCCGCTTGAAGCTTTTGGAAGAAGGGCTTGGTTGCCAGCTGCTCGAACGCACGGGCCGCGGCGTTCGTCCGACTCCCATGGGAGAACTTGTCTACAAGAATGCAGTCGATATTCTTGCGCGCATGAATCACTTGTCTTTATTGGTCAAGAATCATCTTGAGTTGCGTGATGGCTGGATACATTTGGGTGGCGGCGCGACTGCTGTGATGGGTGTTTTTCCCGATGCGATTGCCGCGTTCCGCGACGCTCATCCGGACATTCAATTCACACTGCACGAGCACGACAGCAAAGGTGTCCTTGATGCCGTTCGCAACGGACTCATCGACATTGGAATCGTCACACGTTCGCCTGATTTGGCAGATGCCGACGACTCCGAGCTGCAGGGATTGCGCGTTCATGGTGAAATTCCCGATGTGCTCCACGTGATTGCGAGCCCGAATCATCCGCTGGTTGCCGTGGGTCGTTCGCTTGAGGCGCGCGGCAAGTCGCTTTTGCCGATGCATCTCAACAAGCAGCACATGATATTGTTTGATGAAGGTTCTAATGTACGATCAATTATCGACGCAGAGTTTCGTCGCCATTATGTTCACCCGCGCATCGTGATGACTCTGCGTTCTGCACAGAGCATGTTGCGGATGGTAGAAAAAAATATTGGTTTGAGTGTGCTGAGTCGGTTGTCGATGAACTCAACCGACCAAGTTCATGTGCTCAATGTGTCTGGTTTGCAGATGGTGCGCAGGCTCGTGCTTATTTCTGCCGAGGAGCGGACCTTGCCCCCCGCTGCTGAGGCCTTCCTGAAGGTTCTGTGCCGTAGTTCCGAAGTGAGTCCTGCGCCATAGCAATCATTTCCAAAATATCGAGGCGCAATTTCCAGAGTCTTTGCACGCGCATCATCTCTAGAGCAACGTTTTGCAGTGGATGGGCGTCGGCATCGTCGCTGTCGTCGGGATTGAGGAAGTGCCGGTCAGGTTCACTTTCTGTAGGAAGTCGTCTCAGCGTACCTACAATCTGACGTAAGCGTCCGAGCTGTTCGACGGTTTCTGAAACAAGCGTGTGCAATTCGTTACGTCCATAATCGCGGAGCAGGCGAGACACATCAGCTTTGCGCAAAGGTCGCGGTGAACTCTGACGGATTTGAT
>JBEDKY010000205.1:0-8788 GCA_041171905.1 Pseudomonadota bacterium | reverse complement strand
TCCAAAGACAGATTGCCCTACACGACAAATACAGTCTCATGTCGGGTATCGGCACAGTTTTCGATTACTTAAGGCTCGTCATTGCGACAGGCATTGATAGCCCTGACGAGATGGGGAACCTCGGAAATCAGCGTGCCCTTGTTGTTCTTCATGGTGTCACAGCCGCCGTGTGTGTGAATACCGACAGCCCGACCTGTTGCGGAGTCAATCAAAATCGCTCCGCTGCTCCCCGCGGTAGTGTCGAGGTCATGATAAACAATGCTCGCATCGGTCCAAAGCACCTGACCCTGCGCTTTCCATTGCGCAAAATTATTCGAACCGCTGCGTTGCACGGCAGTTGCCTGCAAACCGGCGTTCGTCAGAGTTCCCCGCGCAAGCTCAGGCTCAATAAAGCCATGGACCTTTCCAGCCAATAAACCGCTGACCTGGTTTGGTCTTAGGCGCACGACTGCCCAATCGTTGCCAATTCGCGACTGCAGAGCACGGGTCCGATTTTTATCGACCTTATAGACAAACTCATCTGCTGAAATTGGTTTATTGTGCTGTGCATCCACAAAGAACCGCGCCTCACCCAACACATGCAGACAATGCCCTGCAGTCAGCGCACACGCATCGCTCACCAAAGTCAAGGTGCAATAGTTTGTATTTCCACTCACCGAATCGGTGACAACAGCCACAGGAGGGAACTCTGTTTGAACGCGATCATCCTGCCCACACACCGAGTGGGGCTGCGCAAAAAACATCGAAAGAGAGGCTGCTATCGAAACGCTGGCTGGCATGCGTCAAAACTCCCATTCTCATTTCACAAACAAATCAGAGATGTATTTAAAGAGTATCTAAAAACTCAAAAATAAACATCCGCCAAATTTATCTGTATCTAACCTACATTCCCAGCCTTGTTGATATTAATCATTCCCTCTGTCTATAAATATAGACTGCGCCAGAAGAAACGCCATCTGCTCCTCCAGAAGTGCCGCTGCCATTTGTGATTGTTGTTTGTCCTGAGTTTTCATTGGGTGCGCCAACGGCGATTGTTTTTGTCGTCGAGTCAATCGACACACTGTTTCCAAACGAGTCGTTGGGACCAGCATTTGCGGCCTTGATGTATGCCTCCTGTGCCCACTGAGTGTCCACTCTGCGATAAACATAAACGGCACCATATGGATTCAATGTTGTGGTCTCATCAGCTCCTGCACCGTGAATAATTCCGTTAAAGTCTGAGTTGTCGTTCGGAGCCCCGACTACAAGCGAGTCGCCATCAACAGACACGCTTCGACCGAAGTTTACATAATTTCCTGATTTGGATGGCTTGATATATGCCTGCTGTCCCCATACGTCGGCAGTGCGCTGAAAAACATAGACCGCCCCTGACATTGGCTCCAAGTCATTGGAGACTGCGGTTAAGCCGTTCACTATGCCAGTAGCGCTCGTCGATTCAGATTGCGCACCCACAACCAGTGTATCGCCTGAAAGTGCAACCGCTTCGCCGAAGTAATCCGATGAGCTCGAGTTTCTCGGCTTGATATACGCCTCCTGTGACCAGTTGTTGGTTAATGCGTCTTTTCGGAAGACATACACAGCTCCAGATTCGTTCATAGGGCTAGCTGAACAGCTGACAGGATTTCCCGAACTTATGATAACATTGGAATTGCAAGCATCACCCCGCGCACCCACCGCAATTGTATTGCCCGAGATTGCAACGCTTCCGCCGAAATTGTCCGGCATCCGGAGCTCCGAGCCTTTTATGTAGGCATCAAGAACCCAGCCCGTGTCGCGGCGTTCGTAGACGTAAACAGCACCAGACTGCAATCTGCTGTTATCTGTACTTGCTGTGTTGTCGCTATTCGTAATGGTTCTTTCATTAGAATCTTCTTGCCATGCTCCCACCACGACTAAGTCGCCTGAAACGGCGACGCTCGTACCGAAAAAATCATTCGAATCAGCATTCGCCGCCTTGATGGCTGCCTCTTGTGACCATCCACTGGCTACTGTGTATCTGTATACATACGCAGCGCCTGAGCCTGCTCTCGAAGTTCCAATCGTGAGAGGTCCCGTACCATTCACAATCGTCTGAAGATCCGAATTCTCCTCCGGTGCTCCCACAACAAGTGTGTCTCCTGAGAGTCCAATGCTCGAGCCGAATTTCATGTCGGCTGCTTTCCTGAATGGCAGGATGACCGACTCGAGTGCCCAAGCGTTTGTGCTGCGTCGATAAATTCGCACGCTACCAACATCATTTAACGGCGAACCGCCACCAGAATCTTCTTTGGGAGCAGAGGCAACCAACACATCACCTGATACGACCACAGCTGATCCAAATTCTTGTTGGAGTTGCGACGTGGGAGATTTAATAAACGCCTCCTGCGCCCATCCCCGGCTGGCAACAAACGTTGCCTGCGCCGCGCCACCTGCATCATCGTGCGCTGTCACGGTCACCTGTGCACTGCCCTGCTGCCCCGCAACAGCGAGCAGACGAATGGTGCAGTTTGGAAGAGCGCCCGAGAAGCTGATGTTTGCATCGGGAAGAAGTTGTTGATTGTCGGAACGGGCAGCGAGTGATGTTGTGCAGCTCAGCTTGGAATCAGCGTCACTCAGGTTAACACTCGCCGCCATTGAGCCAGCGACAAAAGGTAGCGACGGCTGAGTCAAATTCAACGTGGGCGACTGGTTAGTGGCAACCATCCTGAACACAGGACTGAACATTATTTCTGTCGCCGATTCACCTACCAGCCGGACGAAGAATTCTCCGTCTTCACTGAAGGGAAATCCGCTGCGCGACATGGTACAGGAGTCCGCGGACGTCGCCGAAAGTGGTCCTGATAAAACACCTGCCGATGGTTCGGCAACAATGCATTGCGTATGGTCGGAGATCATCAAATCACTTGCTACTTTGTTGGGCCACTTCGGCAGGTCATCCATCTGACCATTCCAGCTTGAAATTTCCGCCTCTGATTTTGCAAAGGCGATTTTCACAATCGATTCCGCTGAAAAACTCTTGTGCCAAGCAAATTGTGCTTGCACATCATTGCTCAGATTCTCAACCAACGTCCAAGCCTTGACCTGTTTTCCAGCTTCGTTTTTCAACACCGGTACAGACATAGCCATGACGTTATGCTTGGCAACTCCATGCAAAATATTTTCATCTGTAATCGGCTCCGGATACGAATTCGCAGGCAGAACCAAAACCAGCTTCCGCGAATCAAGTACAAATTTATTGCCAATGGCAGGTGGTGCGTCTTTCAGTGCCATCTTGCCTTCCAGCACGCGTACCGCATTGATTGCGGAACTAATATCTCCCGGCAGCGTAATGTCGGCAAAAATAAAACTTCCGTCTTTTTTGATGCGAATACTCATTTTCGCTGATTCGATTTCAGAGAGAGGAAGGCTGAATTTGTGTTCTGCATTTGAACCCGCAGAATGAGAAATCCTCCCTGCCACATCGTCAACGAGATCCACTCGAACGTCTGTGACCAGATTCCCGTCGGCGTTGACAATTTCACCGACTAGATTCACCCCTGCGACGTCAACCGGCGGAAGCTCTCGATCATCCGGCTGTGGAGTGGCTTGGATGCTTGGAACTACACTTCCTGTCGAACCAGCAAATAACCCAGCACTGCATCCCGTGAGGAGCAGATACACAAGCACCGCCAATATGGTACCGACAGCAGGTGACATCACACCCCCAAGACTATCTCTGGATCTATCGGCGCTGACATCTGAAATTAAAACAAGAATTCCAAGTGTCAATAATCATTTAACACTTCTGAAACGCCAGTCATAACTGATCTTTCACCCGCCCCGCGACACAATTCGAGGATCAGCTTATCCGGTAGCAAAAGTATTACGCGCTGATTTTCCATCAGCGCGTAATACTTTTGCTCCGCGGATCACGAGCTGTGTGCTATTTTTCAGGCGTGAAGTTGGATGTATACTTTGCCTTGCCAACGGTGATGGCAATGTTGTCAAGGTTAACGTTCGATGGATAAGAATTGTTGGTACCGAAATATCCCCAGCCTGAGCCCAGATTGATAATTGAAAAGGGCGCTGCCTTAATGTCAGACGACACCAGCCTCTTGAGCTTTCCATCGACAAAACAAAGATACTCACTACCGGTATAAACTAGAGCAAAGTGGTACCATTTGTTCAGTTCAGGTTTCACTCCAATGGGCGTCTGACTGAGCGCATCCCAAGTCGGGCTATGCCATTCCTTGTACTTGTCGCCGCCCGCAGGTCCATTGACTCCCATTACAAGCTCAGTTCCGTTGACTCCGATTGCGAGCGAACCAGAATCGTACGACGACAGGAACATTTGGTAGGTTGAATTGACTGCCTTCAGATAAAACCAACCTTCGACAGTCCAAGCACCATTGCCGAGCCCGCCGGGAAGATTGAGCTTTGCATGATTACCACCACTGAAACCCAGCGATGCGCTGCCTGCGGCAAAATTGGCTGTATCTCTCAGAGCACTTGCGCTCGTGCTTATTGCAGAGGCTGAAACAGTTTCCAAGGGCGAGGTTTGTTCAGCATCAACGAACAGTGTTGCTCCGACTCTGACGGGATCATCGATTTGTTTTACGTAGCGGGTGATCGCCCGCACACGAACATATGCAGACGTGTCTCCGTCTTCAGAGAGTGTTCCGGCTGGCAAGTTGGCGCCGTGCACGTGCGGGCCCCATCTCAGGTCTGCGAAAGTTCCGTCCGCATCAGAGGCAAGGTTATAAACCCAGCAGGCACCATAATGCTGGGAGACGTTGGAATAGAAGCTGGCACAGTTTGAAGCCCATGAGTCTGAGTCATAGTCACTAGAAGCCCACCCAGCGGCAAATTGATTGTCATACACATTTCGATTGCCTTCAATAAATTCAGGCGATTTGAATTTCATTGTCGCAGAGTCAATTCCCGCAGCACGTGCAATCATCAAAACACGTTCTCTACCATCTGAGCCGACGACCGTATCTGTTACCTGTATTTTTTTGCCAAACGACGCTGTGTACAAACTTGGCCGATAGCACATGCTGCCGTCCGCACAATCACCTTTGTCGGTGAGTCTCTGGGCATATGGAATATTGAAAAATTTGAGTGGATCATCTTTCGCAGGAACGTCTTCACCAAAGGTGTTCGCCACACTGCGATACAAGATGCTGCCAAAATCTGGATTGGTGGGAATCATATCCTTTGCTTTTTCAGTGTAGAAAGTGTTTGCTACCTCATCGAGTTTTTTGACATACCGCGTGATTGCCCGCGCACGGACGTATGCGCTGCCGTCCATTCGTTCCGGCTTGAATCCCGCAGGTGCATTTGCCCCGTGTATATGCGGTCCCCACTGTTCATCTACATAATCAGCGTCTGCATCGGAGCCGAGGTTGTAAACCCAGCACGCACCATAGTGTTGAGTTATCCCTGAATAATATTTCGCACAGTTGTTGTCCCACGAGTCAACGTCATAGTCATTTGCAGCCCAGCCCATGCTCAGCTGATTTGAAAAGATATTTACGTTTCCACCAAGGTGCTCTGCACCACGGACCCTCATTGTGTTGGAATCAATACCACCAATCTTTGCTTTGAATAAAACACGCTCAACACCGTCTGAGCCAACGATTGTATCTGTAATGAGAAGCTTCTTGCCCAAATTCGAGGAGTATAAACTCGGACGGTAACACATCGTCGCGTTCTTGCAGTCACCCTTGTCTGTGAGTCTTTGTGAATACGGAATGTTGAAAAACTTCAGTGGATTCTTGGCGTCCGCAGCATTATTACGATTTGTGTTTGCTACGCTGCGATATAGTATCTCTCCATATTCCTCTGACGTGGGAATCTGCACTGATGCAAGTTCAGTAAAGAACGATGGAGATGCTTCGTCGAGCGCCTTGACGTATCGGGTGATCATTCTCACGCGGACGTAACTACTGCCGTCTGCACGTTCAGCAACGCTCCCGCTGGGCAATGTGCCCGTGTAAAAGTGAGGTCCCCAATTTTCTGCCTGATTGGGCGAGACAAAATTAGAAATCGAACCGCCATCAGCATCAGCGCCTAAACTGTAGTTCCAACAGGCAGAGTAGTGTTGGGTAATCTGTCCATAGTATTGGGCGCAGTTGGCGCTGCCATGTGTGTCAAAATCAGCATCATAGGACGCCCAGCCTGCGGCCAACTGCGAATCGTAGACGCTTCGGTTTCCAAACATAAATTCAGGGTCAAGAATCTTCATGTTGTTTTTATCAAGACCACCAATCTTCGCCGAAAAAACAACCCGCTCAACACCATCTCCACCCATCACAGTGTCGGTCACAAGCAGCTTTTTGCCGGGAGCAATTTCGTAGGCACTTGGTTTGTAGCAGTTGCCTGAGTTGCAGTCTCCTTTGTCGGTTAAGCGTTCTGAATATGAAATTCGAAAAAACTTGTTCGGCATTTGCACATCTGAAGCGTTTGCACCGTTTGTGTTGGCGACGCTCCGGTATGCGACTGTTCCATGATCGGAATTTGGAGCAATCCACAGTGCGATATCCTCTGTGAAAAAACTTGTGGTCTTTTCTTCGAGCGGTTTGATGTACCGGGTGATGCCCTTGACTCTGACATAGGTGGAAGTGTCGCCATCCATTCCCTTTGCACCGGCAGGAAGCTGGGGTTTGTAAAAATGAGGCCCCCAATCGCCATCAATATGATCGCCTTCGGCATCTGATCCAATACTGTAGTACCAACAGGAACCGTAATGCTGAGTGATTTGCGCATAGGTCGCTGAACAATTTGCGGAGTAAGAGTCGGCATCATAGTCGGATGACGACCACCCCGCGGCGAGCTGATGGTTATAAATTTCTTTGTTTCCAGTTTTGAACGACGGATCGATAAATGACATCGTTTCTTTGTTGATTCCGCCAACCGTAGCAGTGAAGAGCACTACCTCACTCCCATCTGGATTGGTGAGTGTGTCTGTGATGAGCATTTTCTTACCGGGATAGGACAAATAAAGACTCGGATTATAGCAATTACCGAGCTTGCAGTCGCCTTTGTCCTTTAATCTGTTTGCATATGGAATCTGAAAGAATTTCCGCGGATTTTCCAAATCAGAAGCTGATGTTCCCTTCGCGTTTCCGATGCTTTTGAATACAATGGCACCATGCTCCCCAACAACGTGATCGCCCGCGGTAGCTGCTGACGCCTCGACTCCCGCTCGTTCCAGGGCGAGCTCAACATTTGTGACCAGAAAAGAGGACACTTTCAAGTCACCCACACCTGCAGTTTTGCGGAGGAGCAGCCAGCCTTTATTTTTAATTTTCTGATTGATTTTGCACCCTCCCTCCGGAACTGTGGTGCCTGCGACGGCAGCAACCGGAAAGTGTGCCTTTAACGTTCTAAATTCGATTCCTGTCACAAAATCTGCTGCCGCTTTTGAGTTGAAGTCTGCGCCCGCCTTGATGACACTGGCGAGAGACGTTGGCGCGGACAGGATTCGCGTTGTTGGAACCGCTTTAAAGAGTGACTCAGCCTCCGTCAGAGATATCGCGTTGTCTTCAGACCGGCACATGACCAATGCCAGTTGCAGGTCATGTACCTTCATCGAATCGCCGGCAGCCGTGGGACATGCTGCCGTCTCAGTCACGCTGCCCGTTCCGCCCAAACTCACGTTGCCAGCGCAGCGATACTTCACATCAACTTGAAAGCCGCCATTGGCCTCGGCAGTGTCCTTCGCACCACCGCTGTAAACCGAACCATAACTCGAGAATCGGAGTCCGTTATTGTTCCTTTCCTGACTTGCAGCTCCGGTGGGAATTTCGAAATTTGGGGCCTCGAGAGCCGCAGAACCAAGTGTCTGTGAACTTCCAACTCCTGAAACCGACTTAACTGAGGAATCTCCGTTGATCATTCTAAACGCAAATTTGAGAGTGCTGCTCTTTGATGAAGATAGACTGAACTGAACGTCGCTAACGACGACCCTTTGATTCGGGTTTGACTTGTTGATGTAATACTTGGCATCGGCAGAAGGCTTTTCGCTTGCAGCCGCCAGTGCGCTTTGCGGATTGCCGGCTGCGATTACATATTCTTGCCCCGTCGTGGAACCAACCGCTTGCATCTTGATTGCCGTAAGTACAACCTTACAACCTTTGTCGTTTCGGAAAAACTTGATCGACAGACCGTTCGAGGGAACGTAGGTTTCCGATGTCTTGGTGAAGCCGGACGCACATCCGGAAACGGCATATTTTACACTAATCTCGTCGCCCTCGAGGAGGCTCATTCCAACACCAAACGACGAATCTTGTTGCGGTTCCAGGCTCAACCCGACCGATACTTGCTCCTGCAGTGAGACCATTTCTTCTCGGCTGCTGCAGGACACGGAAGCAAATATTGCGATTCCGAGAAATAGCTTCATGCACCGTCGGGTGATTGCCAACTTGGACATGCAGCCCCCCCCTTCTTTCGACTCATACGCAGCTCGATCGGCATGATTTTCACAATGCTTAAGCAGATTCGAAGCGTGCATAAAAAATCTAATTCAAAATTCGAAATCTACCCGTAAAAATTACATTTTTTAGAACTAATTCAGCACATCAATTCAGAATCAAAGCTTTTCGGTCGCAATTGCCCAGGCTGCATATGAAACTGCTCCATTGACCGGCGAGACGTAACGGGCCAACAACCAGAGCTTTTCAGTTTCGATCATCTGAACAGGTCCGAGCAGGCCGCTGATCTCAAAAAAAGGACGGGTTTCGGCTTCAGGATTTGAGATAACTTTCACTCTCGCGCCGCCTGATGCAAACATCGCCTCAGCATCGTCGGGAAGCAGACCCGTTGAATC
>JBEDKY010000204.1:0-10398 GCA_041171905.1 Pseudomonadota bacterium | reverse complement strand
TCAGAATGCTTGGGAAAGACTTCCTGAAAAGCCAATTCGCGTGACCGACTTTTCGGTTGGCAAGTTGGGACTGCATGCAACACTTCTTGAGTTTTCGGACCGTGTTTTGTTGCTCTACCGTGGTACCGAAGATGCGCTCGATTATGTTCTCAACGGAACATTTTTCACGACCGAAGGCGCCAAGCACAACCTGCCGGGATGGGTGCACGAAGGATTTCTGATCAACTTTTATTTGTCTTGGGCAAAGGTAAAACCTGCGCTGACTCAGGCGGCGGCCAGAGGCAAAAAAATTATTTTTGCCGCGCACAGTCTGGGCGGAGTTTTGAGCCAGTACGCTGCGTGGATACTTGAAAATGATGGTATCGGAGTGGAGCGGATTTAAGCATTTCAATCGCCGAATCCTGGTGATGTTGCATTCAAGGATGCGTTTGACCAACGTTTTTCGGGCCGCGCCTCCAACACGATCTATGGTGAAGACGTCACTCCGCATATTCCACCGATTCTTGAATCCGTCGATGCATTTGCTGAAGCACTGCCGAAGCAGCTGACCGACATTGCCCGCAAGCTGGTCGGCAAGGCGCGCTATGGTGCTTTGTCAGACCGCTTCAGAATCGCCGCTGACGGCACGCAGACTCCATTGCCGAACAGCGATATTGCAGAGTTGGAAATTCAATTCTGGAGCGATTATCTCAAAAAGAGCGGCGGCAAGCCGTTCCCGCTGGGGCTCAATGCGAATTCTCCCTTTGTTGCCGACCATGATGTGGATAAAGTTTTGTGCGCTCTTGTTCGTGGGTTACGCTGATTAGGACAAGCTAAATTTCAGTGAAGACCGGCTCAAGTTCGATATAAAATGTTCCGATTACCCGCTGACTGTAGGAAAGGCAGAGAGCGGAGGGTTTGATTGTGGTAAGTGCTGGCGGCAAGTCGATTTCGTCATTTTCAATTTTGAGGCTCATCTTTTGCACATCCTGCAAGCCTCCGGCGGTCTCTGAAGAGCAGGCCGCGGCATCGCGTGCCGCGGCGGACGACCCTGTTGTTTGCCAATATTCTTGGGAAGAGAAACCCGGCACCACAGACTACACAACCTACGATTCTTTTGCTCGCCGTGCGTATGCGAGTCCCGACCGTCCGCAAAACCAGACTTTGATCGGCAGCAAGGTTCAAGCAGTGCGGTCGGTTTGTCAGCGTGCCGAATTTCTTAAAACCTGTTTTGAGAAGGCGGTGATTCAAAATCCTTCGGCTTCAGCCAAAAACTTTCGTGAATGGGCGGGAAAGCGCGGCATTCATCCCGTTCTCGCTCTCATGGCTAAAACTGAGCAAGAGACAAAAATGGGCTCGATTCCCGACTCGTGCCGCGGGGGGAGTTGCAATGGAATTGGCATTGGTCAGATCATCACTGCGTTTGACGAGAACGGACGTTTGCTCAGCAATTCGGATCACCGTTGGGAAGGAATCACCTTCAACGTTCTCACCAACTTGAATTATTCGGTGCGCGTTTTGTCAGATAAGACATCGCGCTCCGGTTCGCTCTGGGACCTTGCCTATCGCTACAACGGCAGCATTTATGCGCGCATGTACGCTGATAAGGTTGTCGGTTTTTACTCGCAATTGAAATCTTGCGGGCTGTACTGAAACACGCTGTTGCCGAGGAGTTCGACGTATGTTTCACGTCACGTTCCTATTTGGTGTTCTGTCGGTCTGTTCTTTTGCAATGCTATCCTCTTGTAAGAAGAAACAGTCGGTGTGGGAGGGTTCCTCCGCACAGGCCGTCAACGAACAGGACGCCGATTATTCGCAGCGGGTCAACGACAGTGCAGCCGTGCGCGCAGCCGTTCCGCTGGTCGCGGGTTCTGAGTTTATCGATATACGTGGGGTCGGCGACTCTGCTTGGTCTTCGCTGCGGGCAACCAATGCACCTGCATCGGGATTCAAGGCCGCTTTGTTGAAGTTTGACCCGAGCAAGAAAATTTTGAAGGGCGACCTCAATTTTATCAATTGGGAATCGAGTGTCGGTCGCCGCTGCAATTCGTACTACAACGTCGACTATGCATTTTTATCGTCTCCTGTTGCTATTACAGAAGCATATGAACATGGTTTTAATCTATTCGGGCTTGCCAACAATCACTCGGAAGACTGTGTCACGGGTCTGGATTCTGACGGTCAGACGGTTGCGGGTGCCGTTGCCTCTGCCCGCTATTTGAAGAGTCTCTCACATCAAAAACCGATGCTCTGGCACGGCGTCGGACCTTCGTCTGGATTAAGTTCACCCTCGATTCTCACCTTTTCACTCAAGGGCAGGTCTGTGAAGATTGTCTTTGCCTCGATTGCATTCCAGGATTGGGATTGTGTCGAGTCTGCCTGTGAATCCCGTGTGCAGTCGATGCTTGCCGAAGTGAAGAAGGCGACAGGCGACTTGCGTATTTTGTCGCTGTATTCACAGGGCAACGCAGCGTTCAACCGAGGAAAAATCTGGGCTGAGAAATTTGTTCGCGAATTTTCCGGCGACATAGTTTTTGCGCATGGTCCCCACACTTGGGCTGGTGTTAAGGTTCTTCCGCGTGCGGACGGTGGAAAGGGAGTTGTCTTCCATGGTCTGGGAAATTTCATGCACAATCAGGTCGCACCCAACCCCGACAATCTGATCGGCCGTGTTCTTTTGGATGTGAACACCCTGCAGCCCAAGCAGGTTCAGGTCATACCCGTGCTCAACAATCGCTATGATGTTGATGTCGTGCTTGCTGATCCTGCAAAGAGTTTGCCAAAGGCGAATGTCGAATGGACGAGAACGCGTTTGCAGGCACACCGCGACGTGCCTGCGGCATTTGCCAACGTGAAGTGAAAAGTCTGCGGTCAATTCGATGCACGACATAGGCAGCGTTCAAAGAAAAACGTGCTGACGGATTTAATTCCGACAGCACGTTTTCAGCATGCAGTTTTTGCGATGATTATTTCTTCTGGCTCGCTGCAATCAGGTTGAGTGCGCTGCCGGCCTTGAACCAGCCGATCTGTTGATCGTTGAACGTGTGGTTGAGCGCGATGACGTCCTTCGATCCGTCGGCGTGCTTGACCGTCAGGGTCAGCTGTTTGTTGGGTGCAAGGTTTTCGGCATCCAAATCAAACTGGTCGTTCTCGCGGATCTTCGCGTAGTCCTCGGGATTGGCAAACGTCAGCGGAAGCATGCCCTGCTTCTTCAGGTTTGTTTCGTGAATACGTGCAAAGCTCTTGGTGACAATCGCGCGGCCGCCGAGGAAGCGTGGTTCCATGGCTGCGTGCTCGCGTGATGAACCCTCGCCGTAGTTTTCCTCACCGACAACAATCCAGCCGATTTTCTGCGCCTTCAGATCGCGGGCAACCTGCGGAACGCCTGCATAGTTGTTTTTGCTGACGTTCAACACCGAATCCATTTTTTCATTGAAGGCATTCGTCGCCGTGATCAGCAGGTTGTTGGAAATGTTGTCGAGATGGCCGCGGTATTTGAGCCACTTGCCAGCGGCCGAGATGTGGTCGGTCGTGCACTTGCCCTTGGCCTTGATCAGCAACGCCAGATCTTTGAAATCGGCGCCCAGATTAGGCTTGGCGAAGGCGCTCAGTGCCTGCAGGCGGTCGGAAGAGGGATTGATGGCAACCGATACCTTCGACCCGTCTGCTGCCGGCGGAACGAAGCCGACTTCGTCGGGGACAAAGCCCTTTGGCGGGAGATCCAGACCCGTTGGGGGCTGCAGCTTGATCGATTCACCTTTGTCGTTCTTAAGCGTGTCTTTGGTGAAATCAAAGTTGAGAGTGCCTGCCAGCGCAAGCGCCACAACAGTTTCCGGCGATGCAACGAACGAGTGCGTCTGCGGATTACCGTCATTGCGCGCAGTAAAGTTGCGGTTGAACGAAGTGACGATGGAATTCGGCTCGCCATCCTTGATGTCGTGACGTTTCCACTGACCGATGCATGGACCGCAGGCGTTGGCGAGAACTTTGCCGCCGATGGCCTCAAGTGCGGCCAGTTGTCCGTCGCGCTCGATGGTCGCTCTGACTTGTTCAGAGCCCGGCGTGATGGTGAACTCAGCCTTGGTCTTCAGGCCTTGAGCTGCGGCTGCCTTAGCGATGGTTGCCACTCGGTCGATGTCTTCATAGGACGAATTTGTGCACGAGCCGATAAGGCCAACAGTCAATTTCTCGGGCCATTTGTTTTCTTTGACGGCCTTCGCGAATTCGCTGATGGGGAATGCGCGGTCGGGCGTGAACGGTCCATTGATGTGTGGTTCAAGAGTGTCGAGATTGATCTCGATAACCTGATCGAAGAATTTTTCGGGATTCTTTTCAACATCAACATCTGCGCGCAAAAGCTCGGCGTTCTTTTCTGCCATCAGCGCGACCGCATCGCGGCCCGTTGAGCGCAGATAATCCGCCATGCGGGCGTCAAACGGGAAGACCGACGTTGTCGCGCCGATTTCCGCGCCCATATTGCAGATTGTGCCTTTGCCCGTGCATGAAAGTGATTCGCAGCCCGAGCCAAAGTATTCAACGATCGCGCCAGTGCCGCCTTTGACCGTGAGGATGCCCGCGAGTTTGAGAATTACGTCTTTTGGCGAAGTCCAGCCCTTGAGACGACCTGTGAGCTTGACGCCAATCAGTTTCGGCCATTTCAGCTCCCAAGCCATGCCGGCCATGACGTCGACAGCGTCGGCACCGCCCACGCCAATGGCGAGCATCCCAAGGCCGCCTGCGTTGGGTGTGTGCGAGTCGGTCCCGATCATCATTCCACCCGGGAATGCATAGTTCTCGAGGACAACCTGATGGATGATTCCCGCGCCGGGCTTCCAAAAGCCGATGCCGTACTTCAGCGACACGGAAGAGAGGAATTCATAGACTTCAGCATTGTCTTTGTTGGCTGCAGCGAGGTCGGATTTTGCACCGTTTTCGGCTTGGATGAGGTGGTCGCAGTGAACTGTTGAGGGAACGGCCACCTTGGGAATGCCGGCTGACATAAATTGAAGGAGTGCCATCTGAGCGGTGGCGTCCTGCATGGCAACTCTGTCGGGGTAGAAGTCGACGTAGCTTTTGCCGCGGCCGAAACTCTGCACGGAGCCGCTCTTGAGGGTCTCTTTGGATGGAGCAAGGTGAGAATAAAGAATTTTTTCCGTCAAAGTGAGAGGACGGTTCAGTACGCCTCGGGCTGTTTGCAGACGCGAGCCCATATTGTCGTAAACCTGTTTCATCATGCTGAGGTCCTGAATCATTTTCTACTCTCCGTTGAATGAGGTCCTTCTGAAATCTTTGCGCCGTGAGCCTACCACCAGCCCGCGGGACACGAAAGAAGCCAGCGGTTCTAAGTTTTTGAAGTATCTATCCAAGTTTTTTTTAATTGGGCTTGACAAAGAGTGAACGCTTCGGCTAATCCCCGATTCGCTGAAGACGGCCCTTTCGTCTAGAGGCCTAGGACACCTCCCTTTCACGGAGGCGACACGGGTTCGAATCCCGTAAGGGTCACCAAAAAACCGCAGGTAGCTTACCTGCGGTTTTTTTTGTCGTTTCGATTTATTGGCCGAGTCACTTTGGTTAACATGAGAGTCGGGGACTAAGTCCCCAGCCTCGATTGACCCTTTCGTCTAGCCGGTCCAGGACACCTCCCTTTCACGGAGGCAACACGGGTTCGAACCCCGTAAGGGTCACCAATGAGACCGAAGCTTCTGCTTCAAGCCTTCTTGGACCAAGAGGAGCACCAGCCTCTGGCTTTGACCTTGCCTGTCGGAATCACCTGACAAGCGCCAACGTCGCCGCTCTCAGCCTTGAAGAACATGCAGTTCGAGCAGGACTGCTCAGCGAATGCCACGCCATTTTTTTCGACCTGCAGATTTGCCGGAACGTTTGCCTTGTCGTGTTTGTAGTTGAGTCCGGTGGCGAGTGGATCTGTTTCCGCGATCAGGCCTGCAGTGTCGCCGCCCGTCGATGCCGCCGAGCCGGCAGCATCGGCTGCTGGAGCGCTGGCAGGAGCTGCTTCAGTTGCAGCTGCTTCGGTCGCAGCGGCATTGGGCGCCGAAGCAGGAGCATCTGCAGCAGGCTTTGAACATTGTGTACATGCATTGAGTGCAGAAACAGCTGGCAGGCCCACCAACACTCCCAAACTCATTTTGATCGCATCACGACGGGTTTTTACATTCGACATGGGTGCTCCTTTGTTTGCAAAACGACGAGAAAAAAAGACCGTCGGTGAGACGGTCTGTCAGCGAAAGCTTAGCAGATTTGAGTTTCTGTTAAAACTGACAGTCGGGAGAATTAACGTCAGGTTACGGGTGAGCAGTCAGAATTTTAGACAGGTGAATTTCAGCCCAGTGCCTTGAAGGCAACGCAACCATTCGTTCCGCCGAATCCGAAGGAATTTGAAATCACGCCCTTCAACCTGCGCTCAACAGCTTTGTGCGCGGTGTAGTTGAGGTCGCAATCAGGGTCGGCAACTTCGAGATTGATGGTTGGAGGGATAATTCCCGTATGGAGAGCCATGACACTGAAGACGGCTTCGATACCGCCGGCGGCGCCCAAAAGATGGCCAGTCATGCTCTTGGTTGAACTGATGTTGAGCGTCCGGGCGTGCTGGCCAAACAGCGTTTTGATTGCCGCTGTTTCGTTGGCGTCGTTGGCTTCGGTCGAAGTACCGTGCGCGTTGATGTAGCCGATGTCTTCCGGATTCAGGCCGCCGGTTTTGAGCGCTTGTGCCATGGCACGGACAGCGCCTTCGCCGCCGGGGGCGGGCGAGGTCATATGGTAGGCGTCTCCGCTCATGCCGTAACCTGACAGTTCGGCATAGATTCGCGCGCCGCGAGCCTTGGCAAACTCCAACTCCTCAAGAATAAGGACGCCGGCACCTTCACCCATGACGAATCCGCAGCGGTTTTTGTCGAATGGACGCGACGCTCGCGTAGGTTCATCGGCAAACTGCGAACACAGCGCCTTCATCTTGCCGAATCCGGCAAAAGAAAGATGGCTCAGCGCAGCTTCAGCACCGCCCGCGATCATGACTTTCGCACGACCAGTCTGAATCAACATGAGTGCTTCGCCAATCGCGTGCGTGCCGCTTGTGCAGGCGGTCGTCACGCAAATGTTTGGACCTTTGGCACCCATTTCCATGGCGGTGATGCCTGCAGCCATGTTTGCGATGAACCCGGGGATTGTGAATGGCGAAACCCTGCTCGGGTCCTTCTCGTGCATGGTGATAATTTGTTCTTCGAGATAACCGAGCCCGCCGACTCCGACCCCGATCGAAACGCCTGTGTCGAGCTTCATTTCATCGTTCAGCTCAAGCTTTGCATCCTGCATCGCCATACGGCTCGCTGCGACTGCCATCTGCACAAAACGCTGGTTGCGGCGGGCTTCTTTTTCGTTTGAGAAGTAGAGCGCGGGGTCGAAGTTCTTCACTTCGCCGCCGATTTGAACGCTGTGCTTAGAAAGGTCAACCTGCGTGACCTTGGTGATTCCGCTGACACCGTTGATGACGGCAGACCAGCAACTTTCAAGATTGTTTCCGACCGGAGAGAGAATGCCCAAACCTGTGACTGCAACTCGTTTCATCTGGTACCTTTCCGTTGGCTGACGCGGGCTCGGCCACGCGTTGCGTTGCGGGACTATACGTTTGGGTATACTCATGTGCAAGAACGGGAGGCGCGAGTCTGATGTCTGTTGAACTTATATTGTCGGCAGAGTGCTATCTTTGGGACTTCGACGGGTGTTTTGCCGACACTGAAAAGTTGCATTTTCTGGCCTACCGTGAGGCATTCGCAAAGGTTGGCCATACGCTTTCCGAATCCGACTACTATCCATCGTTCACTCATCTTGGTGATGGTACGGGCAGAGAAATTGCACAACATCGCATAGCTGTCGCTGAAGACGAGATTATCCGGAGTAAGTCCGAAGCCTACGCGCGGCTGATTCGTCAGGGTCCGGTGGCGTGTTTCGCCGAAACTCTGCCCATCATCCGTCTCATGCGCGCGCGCGGCGCAAAAGTGGCAATTGCCAGCAACAGTTCACAAGAAGAAATTCGTGTTGTCTTGTCATCTGCGGGCTTCCCGAGCGCAGAGCTCGACCTGATAGTCGGGAAGCAGCCCGACCTGAGAAAAAAGCCTGCGCCGGACATTTTTTTGCATGCTCTTGCTCAACTCGGATGTTCGCCTGAGCGCGCACTTGTGCTCGAAGACTCCAACCGCGGGCTACAGGCTGCTGCCGCCGCTGGCTGCGCGGCTCTGTGGATGCGCACCCGATACAACGAGGGCCTCGAGACGCCGCAGCCGCATGTGCAAAGCCTGACTCACGCCCAGCTCCTGAAATATTTCGAGGCGGTTGGGCAGTAAAACAATAGTTCTTGAGAGTGGAGAATTGGCGCGCCATGTGGATGGATAATTGGGTGCTTCATCAGCCGTTCAAAAGCTGGCCGCAATTTCCGGGGGCGCTGCCTCATCAACGGATTCTGTTTCGTTTTTTCGAAACGCGTCGGAGCGCCGTTGTCCTGTCGAGTTCAAACAGCGCCGGTCGAGAAACCTACGAAGAGGCCTGCCTGCGCGAGGATATTCCTATTCTGCAGCGGCGAGGAGGTGGTGGAACGGTCTTGCTCGGGCAGGGGTGTGTAGTTTTAACTTTTGCCTTTTTTGCAAAAGATGTCTTTTCGAATCAGCGTTATTTTGAGCTTATTAATGGTCTTTGGGCGGCTGCGCTCGGCGCGCGGGGGATTACCGGTGTCGTGATGCGCGGACATTCGGATTTGGCCGTGGGTGACAAAAAAATTGCCGGCACAAGCCTGTTCCGACGAAAGCACCTCGTTGTTTATCAGGGAAGCCTGTTAGTGGATCCCGACTTTGCGCAAATCAGCCGCGTTCTTCAGCATCCCAGCCGCGAGCCGGATTACCGACAAGGTCGTTCGCACGATGATTTCCTAACGTCGCTCCGACGGTTGGGTTTCGCGGGCTCGTGTGAAGACCTCGTTCGGCACTGTGAAGACTACTTCAAAAAGCGGGCGATAGAGCATTTTTCTGATGATTTCTGCAGCTTGGAAAAGATTCCACTTCAGCAAAGAATTTAATTGACCAGTCAGTCAACCAATGTTAGGCATGGTGTCCAGAACACAATAAAAGGGGTACACGTGACGTGGACCCAAATACGATTCCGGAGGGAATGCCTTATGACGAAGACGCCATTCAAGTTGCTGTCGCTCGCCTGTGCTCTGTTGCCTGCATTTGCTCAAGCAACCTTCCTGACGGTTCCCGCATCTGTCGGCTCACATCCTGCCAATCAAAATCCAGTTGAGGTTGCCGCTGATTGCCAACACACGCCGACTTCGTTCCGCTGCGTGAAGTTTCTCTACAATCACGATGGCGACACCCTGACGGTTTCGATACCGGATGTTCATCCATTGTTTGGTCAAAAGGTCTCTGTGCGGATTTTTGGCATCGACACACCAGAATTGTATTCGCGCGACAGCTGCGAGCATGAGGCAGCTTTGGTTGCACAGAAGTTTGTCAGGGCAATGCTGCTGCGCGGAAAAAAACTCGAATTGCACAAAGTACAACGCGACAAGTACTTCCGCATTTTGGCTGATGTTCGGGTCGACGATGTCAGTGTGTCGCAGGAACTCATTGCGCGCGGACTCGCTTATCCCTACTTTGGCGGTACGAAACAAACCATTGACTGGTGTCCTGCGCGTTCGGTGGTCATCGACTAAGATGCGCAGGTGCTTTGGACGGTGAGCCTCCCCGCGCTCGGGTGAGGGTAAATCCCCTCCTTTGCCAATCAATCCGTTCGATATTAAACCTGTGGGATCATTTGGTCAGGCATTCGGGAGAGGCAAACCATGATCCCAGATTTTTTTACGCATATGCAGGAGCGCGGACTCATTGAGCAAACCAATGACGGAGCAGCGCTGACTGAAGCACTAAAGACTGCGCAAAAAGAGAATCCGCAGACGTATCCGGGGGTCTATTGTGGATTCGATCCAACTGCGAAGAGCCTGACTCTGGGGCATCTGGTGCCCCTTCTCGGGTTGCGCCGCGCCCAGGACCACGGGATGCGGCCAATTGTTTTGTTTGGCGGCGCGACAGGACTAATTGGCGATCCGACCGGTCGCACAGACATGCGACAAATGAACAGCAAAGAGGACATTGCGGCGTATATCCGTAACTTCACCAAGCTGGTTGAACGCTACTTCCGATTTGACGTGCCGAACGCTCCGTTGTTTGTGAACAACATTGATTGGATTGGGCCGATGACGTGGCTCGATTTTGCACGCAACGTCGGAGTGCATTTCACGGTGGCGAAATTGTTGTCTGCAGACGTCAACAAGTCGCGACTTGAACACGGTTTGACTTTCATGGAGATGGGCTATCAACTTTTGCAGTCATATGACTTTTTGGAATTGTTCAGAAC
>JBEDKY010000203.1:0-8981 GCA_041171905.1 Pseudomonadota bacterium | reverse complement strand
GTGGTAGTTTGGAAACGAGGTCCGTGGACACACTGAAACGCCCCGAATTTGTCAGTGAGGCTCATCATGGGTGATATCATTTCCTTCAAGAAGTCCAAGAATTCACAGCCGGCCGAAAAGAAGAAGAAAATGCCGGCACAGACACAGGCGCGCAGCAAGACCTCTGCCTCGGATAAAAAAGCAAAATCCACGAAGCCTGCTCAGAACGTCAAGGCAAAAGCGAGTCACCTTGCCGCCAAGGGTAAGCCGAAGAAGGAAACGCTCAATGCCGCGAGTATTAAACTCTGGTGGATCTCGCAGGAATTTGATGAACTGATCCGCAAGGCCGTCATTGAAAAACATATTCCGGTGGAAGAGCTCTCGGCGGTCATGGCACACCGCTTGGGTTCACTGCTAGTGGTCAGTGAGCGAACGCCAGAGCTCACCCTGTTTTGTATGAAGGTGATCTCAAAAATTACCAATCAAAAAGAGTCCGGTTCCAACGCAAGTTGAGGCTCAAAGACTCATCTGGAAATCGCCTGCGGCTCTGGCTGCGGGCTTATTTTTTGCCCGTGTTGCATTCCCTCGGTTGGCAGTTCGACGATCCAGTCGTTGTCTTCGAGTCCTGCGAGGATCTCGACCTCGCGAGTGCTTTGGATTCCAGTTTTGACAGCCTTTTTGTTTAACCTGAGTTTCGTTACTTGATAGACAAATGCCGAATTGCCTTCGTGCCAAACCGCAGTCCTGGGCACGATCAGTGCAGCCTCCTTTGCAGCGACCTCAATATGCGCCTCGAGCTCCAGTCCGGCGGGAACTGTTTCTGGCAGAGCTCCAGAAAATTCTATCCAGACACGTGTCCGTTGCTCACTGAGTCCGAGCGGAGAGACCTTGGCAAGGGCAGTTGGTGAAATCGCTCTCACAACGCCAGTGGATGGGAAATCAGAAAAGCGGACCACCGAGCCAGTGCGGATGCTCATTCCTTCGCGAGCAAGCACATCCATCTGAAATGCGAGTTTATCTGGGATTGCCACATCCATCAGTGGTGTGCCGATGGAGGCAAAACGTACCTTGTCATCATGAATCCAACTGACAATTCCGCTACGCGGCGCCTTTAAAATTTGAAGCTCCTGTCGTGCAGACACCGACTTTGAAAGCGCGGCAGCAGCGGCATCACGCTGGTGTCTTGCGGCATCGGCAGCCGCTCTTGCGGATTGAATCTCGCCCTGCAAATCGCGCACGCGTGAGCGCAGATTTTCGAGTTCCTGAAGTGTCACGGCACCTGCTGCGTAGGCCTGAAGAGTTCTTTTCAACTCACCTTCGGCCGCGGTGTGAGCTGTTCTGATGCGGCGCAACTGAATCTCCGCCTGATCGCTCACCGCTCGAGCTGTTTCCATCTGTGCACTCAGGGTTGCACGTGTGCGAGGGTCCAAAAGCGGTGCCGCAGCTGAACTGATAGATGCCAAAACTGTTCGTTCTGCCTCCACGGCATCACCCACGGAGACGTGGATTTTTTCAATCCAGCCCGAGGCCGGTGAATGAATTGTTGCAAGTTCCGTAAAATACGTTGTGCCGTAATCGGATACTTCGGAGCGGATGGTGTGGCGGCGCGGCTGAATGACGGTTGCAGGCTCTGCGTTCGGTCGTGATGCGACATAAAGAACGACAATGAGCACGGCCACTACGAGCAGAATTCTAAATTTCCAGCTTTTAAAAATTTTTTTTACATCAAACATCATTTATTCCCTTGCTTTAAGAACACTCAAAAAGGCAATGCGGCGAAGGTTTCCCTGAATGAGCACGGCGGTTGTAAACACCCCGACAAGCAGCATCGCAAACGCCCAGATGTAGCTGCTGGGTTGCAGATTGACGGGAATGCGAAAAACTTCGCTCTCGATGGCATGCATCAAGCGGTCAATCAGCTCGCGGCCCAAATAGAAGCCCGGCGGCACAGCTGCGATCGACAAGATGAAAAAGTCACTCCAAAAGAGCAAAGTGATCTCGGCTTCATAAAACCCGAGCGCACGCAGAAGCGCGAATTCGCGCTCACGTTCGGCAAATTGGACGCGTGCATTGTTGTAAAGAACTCCCATCGCGATCAGTAGGGCAAATGCAATCATGAAGTTTTGAAAAATTCCGATATTTTCGGCCATTGTTTTTTCAAATGCCTTGCGTTCAAATTCTTTTTCGATGAGGCCTGTGAGCAGCGGCTGTCGCAGAAAAATAGACTTTTCGTTGATTCCCGTCTGTCGTTCGGCCTTGTGCAGGATACGATTGAAGGCTGCGCTCTCGTGAAAGCTCCGCAGGTAGTCCTGCTGCGGGATTGATGCAATCGTGCCCATGATGTTTTCTGAGAGAGCTGTAACAATTTGTTCGGAATGTTTGGTCTGTTTGATTTTCGTGAGGAGTTGAATTTCAGCGGGAGGATGGAGATTGAGTGCTTCTGCAACGGATTTTGAAAGTGTCAACCCTCCTTTTGCGAGCGGCCGGTTTGGAATATTTTCGCCTGCGGCGAGGAACTCGTTGTCTTTGCGCACAATGAGAGTGAGCTCACGCGAGGCATGCGCCGACTTGACTGTAACGGGAAGGGCCAGACTGCCTTCGGAGAATCCCCCTGCGAGTGATGACTGAACACTCGGCAGTGCCGACTCCGGAAGGTGTTGGGCGTAAATCAGGACATGTGATTGTCGTTGATTGAGTGCATATTCGGTCTGCATCATTTGTTCGATGGCGTATTGTTCGAATCTGGCAAAGATAAGCAGGACGAGCGACAAAATCAGGCCAAGCAGGGTGACAAGACTTTGCAGCGGCCGGCGGGCGATGTTGCGGATGCTCATGCGTGCAATCAGTGAAAAGTGCCGCAGGAAGGGCAGCGAATCGATTGCCGAGACTTTTGTGTGGCGTGGTGCAGCGGCAATCAATGAAACAGCCGGCGACTCCATCAGTATTCGCCGCAATCCTGTCAGGCATCCGAGCAATGCGGTGAACAGGCAGAACGCGACGCTGAGGGTGACGGACGACCAGTCAGGTTCGTAGCTGACAATCGCAAAACGGTAGAATTTGACGTAGATGGTGAACATTTCCTGAGCGAGCCAGAGTCCCCCGAAAATTCCCAAAACAATTCCCGGGAAGATTGCCATCAGTGCCAGTAAAATTGTTTGTCCAGCGATGAGCGGGTAGGAAAAACCAAATGCACGCAATGTTCCGATGATTTCCCGCTGTGTCAGAAGAAAACGGCCCATGGTGATGTTGAGAAGAAAGGCAGTAATCGCAAGAAAGACAGTTGGAATCCAGACAGTCATTCCGCGCAGCTGTTGCAATTCGCTCTCGAGAAAGTAGTGCGAAAGAATCCTTTTGCGCGGGAGATATTGAGTATAGCCTGCCACCTGCAAACGTGCTGCCAACTGTGATTCGGCTTTCAATAAATTCCGTTCGGTACCGGTTTTGAGAAGAACTTCATTGCACGATGAATGCAGATTTCCCGCCTGTTCCAAGAGACGCGGTTGCAGCCACCAGATTGCGAAGAGTTTGTCGTCCGGGATACTTGTCGCCGAACCAGTCTGATAGACGTATTCCGCCGAACGGGCGAGTCCGCTGATTGTGAGACGAATGAGTTTTCCCTGCAGAAAAACTTCGATCTGCTGCCCAGAAGAAAAACCCCAAGCACGCGCAAATCCGTCACTGAGAACCGCCTCATGAATGGAATCCGGCGCCGGCAGTCGGCCATCAGTCAGAAGAATTCTATTCAGTGAACCGTCGCGGGGCATTGAATGGAAGCGTGCAGAGATTTGCTTTTCAAATTTGCTGAGTCGGACCTGACCTGACAGTGATATTCTGCAGTCGGCCTGCCTGACACCGTCGATGACTGCGAGGCCTGCAATTCTCTCGCGCGACAGACGGCTCAGTGGAATGAGCGCGTCGGCAAAGTTCAAAGACTCATACGTCAGACGTTGGGAAGTCTGCAGACTGCTCAAATTGCTCCTTGCCATGATGAGGCAACTGATGCCTGCCGCCATGACAAAAGATACAGTCAGAGATGGGCCGAGCAATTTTGTAAAATCGCGAAACGTCTTCGTCAAAAGCAGCTTATAAATGCTCACCATGAGAGGTCACGCGCCAACATGTGTCTCTCGTTTCTCT
The DNA here is from genome assembly GCA_041171905.1 of Pseudomonadota bacterium. Taxonomy (GTDB): domain Bacteria; phylum Bdellovibrionota_B; class Oligoflexia; order Silvanigrellales; family Silvanigrellaceae; genus RFOM01. Next base: position 4,865 of record JBEDKY010000203.1, on the reverse strand, counting down.
CAATGCTCAAGATTTGCCCGCCGGACATGCGAATCACGCGGTCCGCCAGATGTGCGATGGTTGCGTTGTGAGTGATGAGCATGACGCTGATCGAGAAGTCATGATGAACCTCTTCCAGAGCCTGCAAAACAATCACGCCGGTTGCCACATCGAGCGCACCGGTCGGCTCGTCGCAAAGCAGAAGTTCTGGCTTCTTGACGATCGCGCGCGCGATAGCGACTCGCTGTTGTTCACCGCCCGAAAGTTCACTCGGAAAGTGGTGACGCCTCTCCCACAAATTTACCCTTTTCAGGGCATCCTCGACGGGCATCGGCGATGCGCTATGTGCAGCAATCATTTCAACATTTTCAAGCGCGGTCAGTGTTGGAATTAGATTGTAGAATTGAAAGACGAAGCCGATGTGCCGGCGGCGCAGTGCAGAGAGTTGTTCGTCTGATTCTTGCGAGATGTTTAGTTTGTTGAAGTAAACGCTACCGGACGTCGGACGATCGAGAGTACCTAGTATGTTCAAAAAGGTTGATTTTCCACTTCCTGAGGGACCAAGCACGACAATCAGCTCACCCTTGTAGAGCGCGAAGCTCAAATTCTTAACCGCATCGACTGTGACCGCGCCCGCCGTGTAGCTTTTCCAGATGTTTTGGGCTTCGACGACAATCTCCCGCATGTCATCTTTTCCTCCGGTGAGTTCCGATTTTGCATCAATCGGGCTAGAACAGAGATGAGCCGATGTAATTCTTTGGTTTTCAGAAAACGTTCTTTGCGAGGCATCTTTCCATGGCCGTCAAGTTGCTCCGCCGTTCGCAGCACGCGCACGTGCTTGTCTGCCGCTCCTGCGGCGATGCTCTCAGTTCGCAACAAAATTCTTCCGGACAAAATGTCTCGGCGCTTCTCAAACAGGCCCTGGAAAATGAATTGCTCGCCGGTCAGGGGCAGAAGTGGCAGGTGCGAATCGTTGAGTCGGGATGTCTGGATGTATGCCCTGTGGGCGCGGTTTCCGTCAGGCTGGTGGGAGCCGAGCACGGAGAAAAGACGTTGACGTGGACTTGCGATCCGCGTCAGGAGGTGCCTGAGCTTGTTGCTGAATTGAAGAAGTATTTGAGCTCAGGCAAGTAAAATTCTATCCCTGCGGAAGCGTCGCTGTCACGCTGAGTCTTCTTTTATTTTGTGCGTCGTCTTCGCTGATGCTGAGTTTAACGAGGCAAGCTTGCCCGTCGGATGTTTGCAGCTCAAAGTAGTACAACCCCGCGGGATGAGTCCCGGCCGGTCCAAAGACCATGTCTTCAACCGCAAGAAAACTCCCTTGGATCGTTCCGCCTGACTGAAGCCTGTAGGTGAGAATGGGCTCGGCCAAATTGCTTTGCTCTGCGAGTTTTACAAATGCGCCATCTTTTTCATTGCCGTCTGCTTGTTGTTCGCTACTTTCAACTGTCGTCGTGCACTCCTGCGTCGGCTCTTTTACAGTCAGGCTCGCCGAAGCTGTCGCCTTTTTCTTTCCTGTCTGTGAGGGTTGGTTGTGGATGGCTTCTTCGTAGGGAGTGCGCGGAGAGATTGGGTAGGGCGCTTCTTCTTCGGACTCTGCGCCCGAGCATCCAGATGCGAGGATAATGGCAGTCAGTCGCAACGCCTTGAGTAATTTTGTTGTGTCTGAAGAAACGCCCATGCTTTCCGCCTGCCGAGTGCTCCCGTCTCAGGAAGTATCGGCAGTTTTTCGCTCAGGTTAAACCCTTCACTGACAGGAGAACGACGCTCCCTTGGTTATCACCTGAATTTCAAAGGATTTATGGCTTATCCAGATGTATTTATCGGAAAAGATGGTCTGTTGGCTGTGTCCCACGCAAATGTCCATCCTCGAGGTTCCACGACCGATGAAGGCCGACCCAGTATCAACGATTTTGAACGGTATGGCCGTTTTGACTCCAAATCGCTGTTCGATTTCAGGGATGCGGATAAGGGTTCCGTAAGGTAACGCTATTGAATCCATGGCAACGCTGACGTATTCGGCGTTGCCCTTAAGATAATCATCCAAAGTGCGCAAAGGACGTCCGCAACGATCCTTTGGTCCACCCTCCATCGCTGTGTTTTCGGTCGTGTAAAGAGTTGCAGTGCTGTTGTGGGTCTGGAGAACAGGACCCCATGGTGAATCGCTGGATTGACCGATGTGTGCTGCAAAAACATATCCCGTAGTGAAGCCGCAAGCGGCCATTGGTTTTTTGAGTTGAATTTTCACATGCGAGCCAAGCCACTCGGGCGCCGCGGCCAAACTGTGGCGGGTGCCGCGAGCAAAAAGGCATTTTTGCTCCTCGCTGAGTTCGCTGGAGTTGATTGTATCAAGCTTGAAGACGGTGTCGGCAGTTCTGTTAATTTCGATCCAGTGCGGAGTGTCTTTGTCAGAAGATTCGATTGGAGGTCTGGGATTCTCGGAGTTTCTGGAAGCCGCAGGATTGGGATTGGCCACACTTCCTTCGGTGACCTGAATTGTCTTGACGGGAGGCAGCTCGCAGGCCTGCAGAAGTGCGACAGGAAAGATTGTGCATAACAACTGTCCGGCTGAAACTCGCTTGTTCATGTTGCTGCTCCCCACCCGTTTGCTCACACGCAGGTGGGGCAGCAATCCTTGTGCCATGAACGTATTGTTAAATGTCCGTCAATTCGCCGAGATACGCCGCTAGAATGGTACTGCTTGTGTCGAAGGATTTGACAACAATCACTCGCGGAATTCTTGCTCGAGCTTCAAGAGCGCTTCTTCGAGCTTGTCTTTCTTGCCGACAAAAGCAAGTCCGTTGACCTTCAGCTCCTGCGAAGGGTACAGGCTGACAAATTCGAGGAGAGTGAACTGATTGTCGGCAATACTTTGCTTGAATGCCTCGTTGACGGATTCTTCTTTGTAGCTCGGCGGAAAAATCGCCTTCAGAAGTGAACGGACTTCAGCTCCAGCCTCAGATTTGAGGGCCTCTGAAGTTTTCTCTGCTGAAATATGAATCACGCGGCCAAACTTCTGCCGCAATTCGGTCTGCTGGTCTTTTGGAAGTTTGTTGGAGATGGGTGGAACATGCTCTCCGGCAACGAAACGTCTCAGTTCATCCTGATTGCATGATCCCATTTCAATTCCCAGAACGTTTATAGAAAAACGCTCCGAGGACAATTCGGATTTTTCTCCAGCCGGTTGACCGCATCCGGCCATAAAAAACACTGCAGCAGTCAACGAAGTAAAGAGCTTCATGCATAACCCCTTAGACAGAAGATGTTCGGCACCGGTCCATTTTCCGGTCCCATTTTCCGGTTGCGTGGCAATAGCCGAACTCTCGATTGTCGACAATCACTCTTTTTAATTTTTAAACATTTTAGATACTTTGCCCGAAATTTGGCCCGATAGGCGTCAACCCGCAATTTTATCTTTTCGCAAATCGTCAAATGGCCAGCTGGAAGGATGGGGAGTGGCGATTCCGGGATATAATAGGGTCGCCGTTTTGGCTGCTGTCAACGTGTGCTTTGTTTCTTTGGTTCTTGCATTGGCCAAATGCTCTGTGGGTTTTCGAAGCGTGAAAATGATCTGGTGCAGATTTACATTTGTCGTTGTGTCCCTAACTGTGTCTGCAGGGCACATGCCGCCTGTTTTTGCGCAGACGACAGATGCGGAAATTCGTTTGCCTGAGTGGGCCAGATCGGGGCAACCGAAGGTCGTCGACGGCGTTCACCTTTTCGTAGGAGTCTCGCCGGAGTCAGCCAGCCGTGAGGAGGCTTTGGAGAAGGCATGGTTAAATGCCCTTTCGAAAATCGTCGAATCACACTTTGCGCACATCAAAGTTGATAAGCCGACGACTGAAGAAAACAAGCTGGAAGACGCCGAGCATTTGGCCCTGCTCGCGATGCTGCGGAAAATCAAATTCGATTCTCTTGCAGAGGCAAGTGAAAAGGGCTCGCCCTTCATCGAAAGCAAACGCGTCAATCAGCAGACTGCGCACGTGGCGTATCGGCTTTTGAAATGGGACTCAGATTCGATTCGTGTCGAATTGGAGCGTCTCAGAAATAAAGACAACATTGTTCAGAAAAACTTTAATTTTTACAATTCACTTTTGGGTCCCTCCGGCAAGCGCGTCGGACAGCTCAAGGTGTTGAGCAAACCGGCAGGAGCTCGCATCTTGATTGATGGAAAACACGTCGGAGACACTCCTGCCATTTTTTCGCGGATTGCGGAGGGCAAATATCAGCTGCGAGTTGAGCTTGATAGCCACCAAGCGGCCGATGCTCAGGCTGTGGTCAAGACCGGAGGCATGCGTGAATATGGGTTCCCGCTCAGCAAGCTTTCCGGAAATCTTTTAGTTTCGAGTCATCCCAAGGGAGCGCTGGTCATTGTTGGAAATGTTCCTCTCGGCAGAACTCCGCTTGAGGTGAAAAATGAGCTGGGCAATGCACAAATACGGCTTGAGCTTGATGATTATTTTTCCGAACTCCGCGAGGTGAATTTCACCGAAGCATCGCGTGAGGAAAAGTTTGAGCTGCGCGCCAAGGACGGCAAAATTTCTGTGCTCAGTGAGCCTGCAGGAGCAACCGTCCGTGTCGATGGGCGTGTCGTCGGCAAGACGCCGCTCAAAGACGTGGTCGTCGCGGGCGGACGCCGGCGTGTGAATTTGAAATTGGATGAATTCGAAGAGTTTAACTCAAGCATCATTGTCCGTGCCTCGCGGACAGCTGCAGTTTCGGCAAAGATGACTGCATCCGCATCAATTCAACCGCTGGCTGCCGATGCGCCTGAAAAAGTTCAAGATGATTATATTTCAACAGCAATTACGGCTGGAAAATGGATATCGGGTGCGGGATTGGTCATGGCAGTCATCAATACCGAGTTGAGCAAGACTGCAAAAAAG
>JBEDKY010000202.1:0-3215 GCA_041171905.1 Pseudomonadota bacterium | reverse complement strand
CCTGAAGATCACCGCACACGACAAGCAAGGTATGCTGGCAAATATCACAAAGTTGATTTCATCAACGCAAATCAACATCACCGGCGCCGACGTGCAGACGACCCCCGAAAAACGCGGAATCATCACACTGCGTGTGCACGTGAGCAGCATTTCACAATTGCGTGACATTCACGAACGGCTGGAAGCCCTCGACGGAGTCATTCACGTAGAGCGCCTGACGGGGTGAAAAAGCTCCATGCCAGCGAAAGCCTCGGCATGTCGGCCCTGTCGGGAACCATCAACTCCGAAAGTGCGATTGAAACAGTTTTTCCCAGCCGCACTCCAAGACTCACTTGAGTCCAGTGCGGCTGTTTTGCATTGCTCAGGTTGTCAGACACCTGCAGGTCGGTGTTGTCTTCCACAATAGAAAGTCGGCTGTTTGTATTTTTTTTTCCGAACATAATCCCGCCCCACAAACCGCTTTGGTTGTGCTGAACAGCGAGATTGACAAAGGTCAGCACAGAGCGTGCGGTGAAAGTGTCTGTTCCCTGCGAACTGCTGATCGTTCCGCTGAGCGACGACGATGTCACGGCATATCCGCCGCCGGCGATAATCCGTGCACTTCCAAGCCGTGTGCTCGACAGCTCAGCGCGACCACCCCATTGCGTCTGCTGCAGAGCAGCCTTCAGACCAACAAGTTTTCCGCTGCCTTCGGGCAAATATCCACCCCAAACTTCGCCGCTGAGTGCCTCATTGCCGCCCAGTGAAAGTGACGCCGCAGAATACAATGCAGGGATCATCTGCGCAGGAGCCGATGGCATTGGTTCGATTTTGCTTCCCACTTTTGCATTGGGAGTTGGTATAAAACTCACATCAGCACGAACGCCGAACTGAAAATTTTGTGCAATGGGAGACGCAACGGGAGCAGTGTCCAGCAGTGTGGCACTGACCTCCTGCAGTCGCTGTGCCTGTTCCATCCACAGCACGGCTGCCGCCAGTCCTTCTACCAGCACTTCCCCCTCCCCACTTTTCTGCTTTGCAGAATCATCACACACTCCCATCAAGCAAAAAAGCCAGCTCTTTTGACAATGGGACGAACGTTCATTAATTTTTCAGCACACTGGCGGACGGGGAAGAAAATGTTCATTGGAAGACCCAAAAAATCAGACAGCTGCCCCGCCAGATGAAAACCTGCGAACCGCTCCCCTCATTTGACTGCAAATACGTTGAATTCCTGTTACCACATCTGCTGAGGTCTACTTCATGAATGCGCGTGTTCCCTCCCGACCGATTCAGCGATTTCTGTTGATTTGCTTTCTCTTGGGAAACCCTGCCGTCATCGGCTCGATAGCTGATGCGAACGACGGCCAACCCATTGCGGCAACTGCACCCACAGGGAAACTCACCCTCCGACAAGCACTCCAGCTCGGCCGCGAGCGTCCGTTTCAAGTGAGAATTGCACAAGAGCAAGCGAGCGAAGCAAGTGCACGCGCAGCGCAAGCGCTGGGTTCACTTTTTCCGCGTATCGATGGCGATGCCCAGCACATCAAGTTCGATAAATCTGTGAACAAAGCCACCGGTGCTGCATGGGCTCCGCAATTCCCCGAAAAAGTAACAACGGCCGCAGTGCAGATTTCACAACCTATCTTTGGTCTGTTGCCTTTAACACTGCAAGCACGCGCCACATCGATGCTCGCAGATGTCGCTGTGGATTCCGCCGCACAGGCCAAGCGCGATGGTGCGCTGCTGGGTGCGCAGAGCTTTCTCAATGCCGTGCGCAGCGTGCAGTTTTTTGAAATCGCAAAATCGAGTCTTGCACTTGCAGAGAAGCAAAAAAGCGATGGAGAAGCACTCTTTCGCGCCGGCAAACTCGGACAAGTCGATGTTATGCGCTTCGAATTGAGTGTTGCCGACGCGCGCGCGCAACTCACACAGGCAGGAGTGGCAAAAGAAATGGCTCTGATGGCCCTCAACGACTCGCTGATGCTCAAGGTCAGTGAAGGCGATCTCGACGCTCCGGAAAAATCCCTGCTGGAGGAGAGAAACCCAACGCCTCCTGAACTCGAGGTGGTTCTGAAAAAGGCGCTCGCCAACCGGCCAGAACTGAGGGCAGCTGAAAGTCAATTGAAGATCACCCGACTGACAGTGGGCGCGGCACGCCTCGATTACGCACCGTCTCTGAACGCGTTTGCACGCTACGAACGCGACTTCGGTGCACAAGACATTCGCGGCCGTTCTGCCGATGCGTCCGCAGCCCCGCTGCTCGCAGCCAAAAACGACGTACGGGACAAGTTGGCAATCGGATTGCAGCTCAAATGGCAGCTATGGGATTGGGGAACCCGCTGGAACAAAATCAGCGAGACCGTGGCGCAGCGCAGCAAGGCTGAAATCAATGCTGAACAAACACTTTCTCTCCTGAAAGCCGAAATCACCAAAACATATCTCGACTTCAAGGCAGCAAGCGATTCGCTGCAGACCTCACTCTCAAGCGTCCGGCTCGCACAGGAGGTCTATCGCCTCACCCAAGCGCGTTTTGCCACCGGACAAGCATCGTCAACCGATTTGATCACGGCTGAACGCGATCAAGCGCGTGCGCGTGCGGGCTTGATCGCTGCACGATCTGAAGCTGATTTGGCATGGCTGAGACTGCAACGCGGCATGGGCGAAGAACTTTCGCTGTGATTGCATTTCTTAAATCCAGAGCGCCGAGAGGAATCGTTTTTCACAAAGACACTCAAAAATAAGTATTGAAAACCTTCGCACGGAGAGCCCCACGATGACAGTAGCAACCCGACCGCTCACTCCGATCCAAATCGTTCTCTTGCCGGCTCTCTGCCTGTTGTGCGCCTGCACCGGAAAGAAAGTTGATTTGCCGAGCGAGGCTCCACAGGTTCCAGTCGTTTCGTCAGAAAACAAAGTCACCTCTGGATTCACCGAGACTGCAGCTGCTTCCCCAGCCTCTTCGGCTGCGTCCTCCACCGCTTCACCAGCTTCTGCAAGCGACGACCCAGCCCCGACCACTGCGACTGCCACAACCGCTCAACCTCCGCATTCCGGAATGCGCGTGTCTGGCCAGGTCAATTCAGGAAAACAGGGACAAGCCAGTTTTAAAATCGCGGGGCACATCGCAAAGACCGTCGCGCAGGTTGGCGAAAAGATCCGCCGCGGACAAACCCTCGCCATCTTGGATGACACCGATGTGCAGCTGCGCCTCAAGCTGGCGCAAAATCAGCTCG